>NZ_QNRR01000016.1 GCF_003315205.1 Roseimicrobium gellanilyticum
CACAACGCTCACGCACCCGGCGCAAACGCTGCGCGCTCAACTCAGAAAAAAACAGACAACCACTTCCGCGACTCCATTTATCTAACTAGACTTAATCATCTCAAACGCAACATCCTTTACGCCATTCCTCGCCAACTTCCCTTCATGGCATTGGGCTTTAGCCGAAGGGGGGGCAGGTGTCATGCCACTGAATTCGGCGACCCGTTCCTGATTCGGCTGAAGCCGAAGCTACTTTCAAAAGCGTCGCGCTCTGGGTCGCGGTATCCCCTGAATATTGGGGTGCCCTCTTGTAGTTTTCTTATAAGAAAGCCCAAAGACTTCGATCCGATTGCATTCCAGCATCTCGCATCGGATGGTACACGCTGCGAAGCATGTGCAGATGATGTCGAGTTCCCAAGCCCCCCACTTCCCTTCCCTTTCTTTCAGCCCCGTCCGAGCTTGCTGGATTCAGATCATCGTCGCCGCAGGAGCAGCATTGCTGCTTGCAGGTTGCGGTCAGGAGGCTGCGAAAGAGGACGCGGACCAAAAGAAGTCTGCAAAGACCGCGGCCTCGAAGGAGGTCATCGGCGAATTCATCGTCATCGAGCGCACGGACACGCCGGACCCGAAGACGAGTGACTATGCGGACTGCCTGTACACGGCGAAGCTGCAGGTGGTGGCGGTGGAAGGTGGCGTGGATGGAACCGAGGAGAAGCTCGGCACGACCGGTGGTAAAGAGGAAGCTCACATCGTTCTCGCAGCACTGCCGGCATTCCTGAATCGCAAGCTACAGGTGGGGCATGAACTCGCTGTCGGAGATCGCTTCCGTGCGAGGTGGGTGGCGTTTGATGAAGCGCCAGAGAAGTTCCGCAAGATGCAAACCGCGGACAAGTTCGGCGACTATCTGCTGGAGTATCGACTGGTCACGGATGCGAAACTGGTAAGACGCGGCGCCCCCATCACGGCGGCTGCCGCGGCAGGTGCTCAGGGGAAGATGCCGGAGATTCCGAAGGAGCGCTTCATCCGTGCTGCGGCCACGGGTGTTTATGCGGACCGTCGCAAAGAACGCATGTCCCGCGAGCTCGCACGCATGAAGGGTGAACTGGAGGCAAACGGGGGCTCGTGGGAGACCTGGATGAAGAAGCTGGAGCCGTATCAGGAAGAGTTGGAGAAGCGTGCGAAGGAAGCGGGCGGCACACTGAAAGTGGACCAGCATGTCTTCGCGCGACTCGGCTTGCAGTGTTACTTCGATCTCACGCAGGATGATCCGCAGGTGGGTCCGCTCGCAGCGTTGCGGTTGCTGAATGCGGAGTTGCAACGGCATGGCATCGACCTCGTGGTGGTCCCCTTCCCCAACAAGGAGGACGTGAATGCGCACAAGTTCCTCGCGAAGGATGCGAGTGCTCCGACAGAGCTGAACCCCTGCCGCATCCGCTGCATGATGCGGATGCTGGAGCATGATATTGAAGTCATCGATCTCGTGCCCGCCCTGCGCGCAGGGTTGGAAGCGCATCCATTTGTATACTACGACAATCGCGACACGCATCCGGCGGATGGTGGCATCCAGATTGCGGCGGATGAAGTGGCGAAGGTGCTGGGGGATTATGATCTGTTGCCTGCGAATCACACCCTACTACCCATCGAGAAGACGGAGTTCGTGATTGAGAAGGACATGGAGTACTTCACGAAGGGCTCACGGTATCCGGCGCATCGGGTGTTGTTTCCCGTGGATGCCACGCCGCATCGCGAAGTCCTGCTGCAGGGCGACAGCTTCCTGAGTGTGCCCACGAACTACGTGCACAACGCCACCATCGCGGATCACATTGGCAGGCATCTGGGCTACCGACCCGACAAGCTGGTGCGCGAAGCCGGGGCGAACTTGATCCTGCAAGACCTCGCGCGTCTGCCGAAGTCGGAGCTGGAGGGAAGAAAGGTGTTGTTCTTCGTGTTCGGTCCCACGCGGCTGCGGTCCCCGCATTCGCCACTCATGTCTCCGGAGTTGCACTGGCATCTGGCGTTGTTGCCGGAGTGAGTTTGGTGGGACGGTGAAGCGTACGCGAAATTCAACACGGAGGCACGGAGACACAAAGTTTTTTAGAGAGAGTGCAGTCTCTCGGTTGGCCACCCCGGACAAATCTTCAGCTTCTGATGAGCTGTACACGGTCATTGAGTCTCCGGACGATGCCCTTCGACATGACCGGCACACAAAAGTTGAGGAGCAGCCCCATCGGTTTTCCTGTGAGGCGAAGGTAGGAGAGAAGCTGCGCCGAATGCACCGGCAGGATCACTTCGACCGCCTTCAGTTCCAGTATGATGGAATCCTCGACCACAAGATCCAGGATTAACGCTTTGTTGAGCACTTCTCCCTTGTAGGTGAGTGGCAATTGGACTTGGGATTCAACGCGTAGGCCTCGTCTGGATAGCTCAGCATGCAAACACCGTTCGTAGATGGATTCCAGCAGGCCCGGCCCCATTTCCCGATGTACCTCAATCGCCGATCCGATGATTGCTTTGGAAAGTCGATTCAGGCCAGATAGTTGATAGGACATCGGCCAAAAAACTGATTCCAGCATGTCAGGCAAGCCATTTCAAAGAAACCCTGTGCCTCCGTGCCTCCGTGTCTTTGTGTTGAATTCCAGCACTCCACCAGCGTCCACCGTCCCAGCAAAATGGCATTTCCACGAATTTCCCAAAACGAACGCTCGCGTGGGATGCGTTGTCTTTGTAGCCTTTGTCAAATTGTCTCATGGATTCCGAAGCAAACCTCCCGCCCCCCCATCCCCAGGCATCCGTTACTATTGAGGATATTCACGCCGCTTCCGCCTGGGTGCAGCCGCTCCGTTCAGAAATCGCCCGGGTGCTCGTCGGCCAGACAGAACTCGTGGACCGCCTGCTCATCGCGCTGCTGACGAATGGCCACGTGCTGCTGGAGGGCGTGCCCGGCCTTGCCAAGACGCTCACGGTGCGCACGCTGGCGAACTGCCTCCACGCGCGCTTCCAGCGCATCCAGTTCACCCCGGACCTGCTGCCGGCCGACGTGGTGGGCACCATGGTCTTCAATCCGCGTGAAGGTACCTTCAGCCCGCGACTGGGCCCGGTGTTCGCGAACCTCGTGCTGGCGGATGAAATCAACCGTGCCCCGGCCAAGGTGCAGAGCGCCCTGCTGGAGGCCATGCAGGAGCGGCAGGTCACCATCGGCGTGGACACGTACACGCTGCCGAATCCTTTCGTCGTCCTCGCCACGCAGAACCCCATCGACCAGGAGGGTACCTACACCTTGCCGGAAGCACAGCTCGACCGCTTCCTGCTGAAGGTGCGTGTGGACTACCCCACCCCGGAGGAGGAGCGCCTGGTGCTGGACCGCATGGCCACCTCCCGCCCGAACCTCGAGGTGGAGCCCGTGATTGCCATCCAGCAGATCGCGAACAGCCGCTCGCTGGTGAATGACATCCACATGGATGACAAGGTGAAGGACTACATCGTGAGCATCATCCATGCGTCACGTCATCCCGAGGGCGTGACGGCGCATCTGCGGAATCTCATCCGCTGCGGTGCATCCCCGCGCGGCACCATCAATCTCGCACTGGCATCGAAGGCCAACGCCTTCCTGCAGAGCCGCGACTACGTGACGCCGAATGATGTGAAGGCCCTCGCGCCGGACATCCTGCGCCACCGCATCCTTCTGAGCTATGAAGCGGAAGCGGAAGGGGTGACCACCGATGACATTGTGCGGCAGTTGCTGGACAAGCTGCCCGTGCCGTGAGGTGCGTGATTCATTCCATCCTCGCGTGCCATGATCGCTGATTGGGCTCAAAACTTGGGGCGACTCACCGGAATATTCTGCTCGGTGTTCGGTCCGGCGCTCCTCGTGCTGGCGATCCGGTACTGGCTGCGGCAGCGACGCCTGCATAGCCAGGAAGAGGAGCACTTTCAGGATTCCCATGCGCGTGGCGTGGGAGCGCTCCCACCTTCGTCATCCGGCCGGCACTATGAGTCTGTGGCCACGAGGAGCCCCCTGTCGCCTGCGGAGGCGGAGGATCGCGTCAATCGCATCCTGAAGCGGGTGCGGCGCATTGAGCTCATCACCCGTGGCCTGGTGAAGGAGACCATCGGTGGGCAGTACCATTCCCGGTTCAAGGGACAGGGTATTGAGTTTGATGACTTCCGCGAGTACCAGGCTGGGGATGACGTGCGGTTTCTCGACTGGAATGTCACGGCGCGCATGAATGAGCCGTACATCCGCAAATATGTGGAAGAGCGCGAGATGTCCGTGATGCTGCTGGTGGACGTGAGCCGCAGTGGTGACTACGGCAGCGGCGAGGACAGCAAACGCGAACGCATGGCGGAGATAGCCGCGGTGTTCGCCTTCAGCGCGCAGCAGAATCAGGACAAGGTGGGGCTGGCGATGTTCAGCAGTGAGGTGGAGTTCTACCTGCCTGCGAGGAAGGGCTCGGCCCAGGCGTTGCGTGTGGTGCGTGAGATTCTGAACTACCAGCCGCGAAGGGTGGGCACAGACTTCACCCAGGTGCTGGACCTCACGGTACAGCGCATCCCGCATCGTGCGCTGGTCTTCATCATCTCCGACTTCATGACCGGCTACGACAGCACCGCTTGGGAAAAACCCCTGCGTGCCGCCGCCTCGAAGCATGACGTGGTGGCCGTGCAGGTGCTGGATCCGCGGGAACTGAAGCTGCCCAAAGCGGGACGCATGTGCCTGGAGGATCCAGAGACCGGTGAGCAGGTGTTGGTGAATACCTCGGACCCCCATGTGCGGCAGACCTACCAGCAGCGGGTGCAGGCCATGCAGGACAACCTGACCGGCATGCTCAGCAGGAACCGCGTGGAGCGCGTATCCATCCAGACAGACACGGATTATCTTCCGGCATTGCGAGCGTATTTCCGATCGCGGAAGCGGAGGTGAGTGAAGGGCGGAGTTTGAGGTCGGTGTCAGTGTTCAGTAAACAGTAGTCAGTGAGTAGTAAGCAGTAATGAAAGTGCTGTTGCATAGCATGGAAGAAAGACCCGAGGCCCTTCGGAAATGTGGGCCCTTCGGGTTCAGGGCATCCTCACGCGTCTGGATGATGGTGATGTTCGTGACTTCTTTGATGCTGGTGCCAATGCCGATCGTCATGGCGCAGACACCGGCCCCGCCAGGCGCGCCCACGCAGTCGGTGCCGCTGCCGCATCCGGACATCGCGTCGCCAGAGTTCCCCTCACCCACGCTCACACCCTGGTGGCTGGTGGTGGGTGGCATTGCGATGGGACTGGGTTTGCTGGCGCTGCTGGTGTGGTATGCCTTTCTGCCGCGGAGCGTGAGACCTCCGTCACTGCGGCATGCACCGCTGAAGGGAGCGATTGACTCGATGGAGGCGCTGCGCCGCCGCGTGCCTGAGATGGCTCCTTCCGAAGTGGCGCACGATGTCTCCCTGATCATCCGCATGTACCTGCAGCAGTCCTACGCGGTGCCGGCTCCCTACCGTACCACGGAGGAAATCTACCGCTCGGCTGAGCTCTCCACGCGTGAGCCGTTGAAGAATCGCTTCGAGCCGGTGGCGGTATTCTACGACCAGGTCGAGTTCGCCCGTCACCCGCGCACGGTGGCGGATAGTGAAGGGCTGGTGGATGCAGCTCTGGAAGCCCTGCGTGAAGAGCAGAGGCTGATGGCACAACCCGCGCTCATCGCTCCGGTGTTCACGCCTCCTGCACTGCCACCGCCACTGCCGCCGTCGCCCCCTACGACAGCAGGTTCCCCACCCTCTCCAGACCCGGTACCGGCCTCCACTCCGCAGCCCTCAAAAATCTCCCTCACCAAGCACTGAGGTCTGCCTTCCCGCATTGCAATTCCCGGTCATGCCCATTCCCTTCTTCCCCAACCATCAGCTCGGTTCGCCGTGGTGGCTCTTGCTGCTGCTCGCGATTCCGATTCTGATCGTGCTGCGCGGGCGCAGAGGGGGAGCGCCTGCCATGACCTTTCCTGGTGTCGCCATGCTGCGCGGCCTGGGCTCGTCCACTCGAAGCCGGATGGGTGGCTTTGGCCTGAACCTGCTCCACCTCGGGCTTTTCTCCGCGATCATCGCCCTCGCCCGGCCGCAGGAGGTGATTTCCTATGAGGAGACAAAGACCGACGGCCTCGCCATCGTGGTGGCGTGCGATGTCTCCCTCTCGATGCTCATCGATGACTTCTACATCGGTGGCACGCGCGTGAACCGCCTCGCCGCTGCGAAGCGCGTGCTGCGCGACTTCATCAAGGGCAGGCCGAATGACCGCATCGGCATCGTGGCCTTCGCCGGTGCGCCATACACCCCCTGCCCGCCCACGCTGGATCACGACTGGCTGCTGGAGAACATGGACCGCGTGCAGACCGGCATCATGGAAAACGGCACCGCGATCGGCTCCGGCATCGGCACGGCGGCGCTGCGGCTGAAGGACCAGAAGGTGCCCAGCAAAGTGATCCTGCTGCTCACGGACGGCGCAAACAATTCCGGCAAGCTGAGCCCGCAGGAGGCCGCGAAGCTCGCCGCGACGCTGGGCATCCGCATCTACACCATCTCCATCGGCACACCGGGACACCATCTCATCAAGCTGCCCAATGGGCAGATCATCGACTCCGGTCGTGAGGAGTTCGATGTGGAGACGCTGCAGGAGGTAGCCCGCATCGGCCGGGGAAACTTCTACCGCGCAGAGGACCTCGCGGGACTGGAGCATGTGTTCAAGACCATCGACGGCCTGGAGAAGACCGAGATCCGCCGGAAGAAGGTCATCGAGACCCGGGACAAGCACTACTGGTGGCTCATCGCCGCAGCCTCCCTCTGCGGCTTGTATGTCTTATGGCGCCAGACGCTTGGGAGGGCAGCTCCAGCGGTGGCGTGAGTGCTCTGGGGTGAATTCAGTCGGTGGGGTGATGGCGCGAAGAGTATCTAGCAAGCAGTAGTGAGTAAGTAGAACTGAACCTGAGATGACCCATAACCCGCCTCACCTTTCCGCACTCCCGCCTCATACTGACTACTGACTACTGACTACTGACTACCTTCTGCCGTGAACTTCGCTGCTCCCAACTACGCTTACCTGCTCTTTCTGTTGCCGGTGATCGCCCTTTTCAAGATTTGGGCGGATCTGGAGGGCAAGAAGGCCCTGGAGGGATTTGCGTCGTCTGCGCGGCTGCGATCGGTCCTGCTGGAAGGGGCCTCGGTCGTGCGGGCAAATCTGCACTTCGGCCTCATCCTGCTGGGCATTGGCTTTTTCGTCATCGCTCTCACGCGCCCGCAGTATGGGAAGGATGAGAAGGACCTTGAGCAATCCGGGCGGAACATCCTGATCGCCATGGACACCTCCAAGTCCATGCTGGCGGAGGATGTGGCACCCTCCCGCATGGAGCGCGCGCGACTGGCTGCGCAGGACCTGCTGAAGAAGCTGGAAGGCGATCGCGTAGGCATCATCGCCTTCGCTGGACGCGCCTTCCTGCAGGCACCGCTCACCACGGACCAGGAGGCTCTGGTGGAGACCATCCAGACGCTGGACCACACGACCATCCCCCGGGGTGGCAGCAGCCTGGCCTCCGCGATCAATCTGGCCGTGGAAACAGCGCAGAAGGCACGCGGCACCCGGCACGGCCTGGTGATTTTCACGGATGGTCAGGAGACGGATGATTCCGCCATGGAAGCGGCCCGGAAGGCGGCGGACCTGAATATCATCATCCTGCCCGTGGGGGTCGGCTCTGTGGATGGCACGCTCATCCCGGATCCGAACCCGCTGAACGAGGGAGGCTACATCCGGGATGAGAACGGAAATATCGTGAAAAGCAGGCTTGAATCCGGTCTTTTGAGAGAAGTAGCGCGCATTACGGGAGGCGAGTACGTGGAGCTGGCCTCCCAGCCCCTCACGCAGACCATTGTGGACCGGGTCATGGCGAATCTGGACCGTCATGATGACAAGTCGAAGCACCTTTCCCGCCCGATTGAGCGCTACCAATGGCCGCTGTTTGCGGGTATATTGTGCATCATGCTTTCCCAATTGCTGCGTCCTTCGTCCCGGCGTTCGGTGCGCATCGCGGCGCTGCCGGTGGATCCCCGGGCCACGGTGCACCAGCATCAGCCAACTTCCCGTGCGGTCGCGAGTCCCGCGACTGTTTCCATTCTGGCCATGCTGGTCGGTGGATGGTTCCTGCTGACACCCGCGGCGGTGGAGGCAAAGGTGGCTCCCGAAGTGCAGGCGGCGCGCAAGCAATACCAGGAGAAGCAGTACCAGGAGGCAAAGGAGGCCTACACCAAGATGCTCCAGTCCAAGAAGCTGCCAGCCCCGGCGGAGGAGCTCTACTACGGACTGGGCGCTGCAGAGCTGCAGCTCAAGGAGTATGACATGTCTGCCCGCTCCTTCAGTGATGCGCTGAAGTCGCACAATCCGCGGGTGCAGAAGCCGGCGCTGCGCGGCCTGGCCACGGCACTCTACAGTCAGGGCGAGGTGCTGCTGAAGTCCGACCTGGAATCGACCATCAAGGCCTGGACGGATTCGCGCGATCACTTCGATACCGCGATGGGGCTGGAGAAAGACCAGGAGTCGGACTCCTATCGTGAGCTCTCAGAAAACCGCGCGCTGGTGCAGAAGCGTCTGGACGAGGTGAAGCAGATGCTCGCGGAGCAGAAGGCGCGACAAAAGGCCGAGAAGGAGAAGCGCAAGCAGAAGAAGCAGCAAGGCCAGGGGCAAGGCGAAGAAGGCGAGCCCGAGGAGGAGCCGGAAGAAGGTGAAGGCGAGCAGCAGAGCCAGAACCAAAACGGTGGCAACCAGGAGAAGCAAAAACCCACGGATGCCCTGCAGGAAGGGAAAGAGGAAATCCTGGAGGGCGACCTGCGTGCGGGTGACCCCGGCAAACCCTCCGACTCCGACAAGGAAGGCCAGCCGGATGGCGATCACATGCGCAATGACAGCACGGGATACACCCCCTTCGAAGCGCGCTCGATGCTGAAGATGTACTCCGACGAGCAGAAATCCACGCAGTACCTCATGCGGCGGGAGCGTGCGCCCGGAGGCAAGGATTACTGAGAATTCATGGTCAATGGTCCACAATCATTGGTGAACGGTATGCAGCGCAAAAGGGTCACTATCTGAAGCCCCTGGCGCGCCAGGCTTAGTCATTTGTTGAGATGTCCCCATCACTTTTTCCAAACCCCCAAGCTCCAGAGTGGGCAGTCTGCCGTGAGAGAAGGTTCCCAGCGAATCTGCTGTTCCAGCCATGGCTGGTGATGCTCAGCATGCTGCTGCTCGCCATGGCGTCCAGTGCGCAGGCGCAGCCCTCGGTCTCGGCATCGGTATCTCCAGCCCAGATCACCCCGGGAGGATCCGCGGTATTCACGATCACGGTGGCCAATGGCCGGCCAAGCAAGCTGGACGCTCCTCCCTCTCTTCCTGAGGGTGTGGAACTGCTGGAACCCACGGCGGAGTATCGAGAGGCGCCGGTACAACTTGGCGGGTCGGTACAGATGGCGCTGACCATGAACTGGCGCATCACGTGCCAGAACGAAGGAAGCTATCTCATTCCACCCCAGGAAATCGAGATACGCGGCGACATCTACACCACCAAGCCAGTGAAGCTGGTGGTGAAGGACGACCCGAACTCGCCCTCCTCTGACTATGATCCCATCCTGAGCCTCGAAGCGGGCAAAACGGAATTCTACGAAGGTGAAGTGGTGCCGCTCACGGCAAACCTCTACATCCACGGCCGTACCATGCTGCGCCGGCCGGGATTGATTGAGCTGCCGAAGGAAAACTTCGCCGTGCAGCGCTTTCCCCTGCAGCCGGATGAGGAGAGCGTGCAGCGCATCGGCGGGGTGCCGTATCGCGCGAACATCTTCCACAGCACCGTGTCCGCGTTGAAGCCGGGCAAGTTCAAGCTGGGGCCTGCCACCTGCGAAGTGCTGGTGGATGTGCAGTCCAGCGCGGAGAATTTCACCCCGCAGTACTTCAGCCAGATGGAGACGCGGAAGTTCAAGGTGAAGAGCAGCGAGGTGGCGCTGAATGTGCTGCCGCTGCCGAAGGACAACAAGCCGGGCACCTTCAGCGGAGCCGTGGGTGAGTTCGCGATTGGCCTGGTGGCGGAGCCACTGGAAGTGAATGTGGGTGACCCCATCTCCGTGGAACTCTCCATCAGTGGCTCGGGCAACTTTGACTCGGTGAGCGTGCCCACCTTGACGGACCCGAAGAACTGGAAGCTCTATCCTCCCAGAAAGTTCCAGCCAAATGACGGCATCTTTGCGCAGCGCAGCGGCAGTCGTGAGCAGCGCGTGAGCTTCACGCAGATCATCCTGCCGAACAAGGTGGTGAAGGAGATTCCGCCTTTTGAGTTTACTTTCTTCAGCCCGACGAAAAAACAATATGTCGTGCTGACGACACAGCCAGTACCCATCAAGGTGAAGGGACCGGCGACACCCGAGGCACCGCCCGCAGGCAGTGGCACGGCAGCAACCACCAAGGAAAGCACTGCCCTGCCCCCGCTGGAGGAGAAGAAGCCCGTGGTGAAGGCAGCGATCACCGACATCCTGACGAACACACCGCGCCGCGCCATGTGGTTCGCCGCCAGCCTGCCACTGAAGGACGACCGCCGCTTTCTGATGGCGAACTTCATCGCCACTGGAGCATTGCTCTTCATCATCGCGATGAAGCTCGGCCTCATGGCCTGGCGCTCATACACCCATTCACCGGACGCACCCACGCGAGCGCTGTGGAAGGGTTTGCACGACAACCGGCTTTCGCGCGCCGACTTCTACACACGAGCAGTGCACTATGCGGCCGTCACCGGCGTGGCCGGCACGGCAGTACCCACCATTGTGTACCGTCAGGAGGAACTGAACTATGCGCGCCAGGGTGAGGAAGCCAGCCAGCCGGTGCCGCGTGATGAGCGCAACCGCGTGCTGCATGTCCTGAAGTGCGGAGAATTTCCAGCGCCACAGGTCGAGCCGGCAACGGTGTCGCTTGCTGCTGCGCCAGCCGAGACTGCCACCAGCACAGAGACCACACCGGCCGGAGATGCCCAGACGGCGCCGGCTGCATCAGACTCCGCTGCCGCCACCTCTGAACCGAAGGCAACGTCACTGAAGGAATCCGCGCCACCAACATCTGCCCTTATCCTGTCGAAGGAACCCGAGGCCGAGGCGGGCGACAAGGAAAAGGAGAAATCTCCAGAAGCCACCAGCGCAGTTGCGGAAACGAAAGAGCCTGCCACCGGCGAAGGCTCAAAGGACAAGGGAGATGAACGTCAACCGGAGGACAAGGCCAAGGCCTGAGCCGCTCCATGCACCTGCATTCCGTTTCTTTTTACACCGTCGAATCCATGCATCCTCGTATGAAGGATCTGCTGCGCCTGCTCGTGGCACTCGTGCTGCTGCCTTTCGCGTGGAGCAGCGCTTCCTTGCAGGCGGCCACTCCGGAGGCTGCGGCTGCTGCCACGGACGAACTGGAAAAGCGCTATGAAGATGCGCGCGTGGCATTCGAGAAAGAGGACTACCGGAGAGCGCAATACCTTGGCGAGTCCCTGCTGAAGGACTCGCTGGATCAAGGCAAGGTGAGCCCGCAACTCTTCCAGCTCATGGGACACACGCGCTATCGCCAGGGAGACCTGGGCCGTGCCGCGCTGTGGTACATGCGCGCCACGCTCTTCCCGCCTCCCTCCCCGGAGACGACACAAAATCTATCCCATATCCGTGGCAAGACGGGGAACCTCGCCTTCGCAGCGAATCGGTTTGGCGATCAATACACTTCGCTGCTGACACGCCCGCAGTGGATGCGCATTGTGGTTGTATCCGCATGGGCGCTGGTGTTTTCCGTGGTGCTTTTCATTGCGATCCGTTCGTCTGGCTGGCGCACACTTTTCCTGTTGGTGGGCCTCCTGGGCCTCGTGGGGGGCGCGCTGGGCTTCACAGGATGGAAGCTGCGTCCGACTTATGACCGGGTGAAAGACCTCGCGATCGTGACCTCACCCAATGCGCAATCCTACACGGCCGCCACGACGACGGCGGGCCGGGTGATTGCCCTGCCACCCGGCAGCCAGGTGCGCAAGCTGGAGGAACGCGGCGCGTGGACCTACGTGGAAACGTGGCGCGAGGAAACCGGCAGCGGCGCCGTGGGCCAGATGTTCCGCGGCTGGGTGCAGAATGATGCCCTGAGCACGTTCTGGCCGTTTGATGCGAAGTTTTTGGATTGAGGAATTCTGGGGCTCAATTCGCAGTTCACGGCCAGGTTCCTGTTCCGGGAAGTTCGAGCTCACCACTCACGACGCGGAGGAACTTTGGAGGGTGGAAGATGGTGAGGGCGCGGATTCCAAAGGGAACACCCGCCTGATTCAATCTTTACTGGCCAGTAAAAAATGACCTGCCAGTGAAAATATTTGATTTTTTCACTCTAAAGTGATATCTTTACTGACTGTGCAAAAAGGGCTTCCCAGTGAAAAAGTCGCCATTCGTTATGAAAGCGAGTTGGTAGAGCACTTTCGGGAGCTCATGGGGGTGGACCCAGACATCCATTGGCTCGCCGGGACGTCGACACCTCATGGGATTTCAGATGGCCACGTAGAACTGGAGTTCGATGGGAGACGATTTGGGTTCACTCCCCACTACGAGCTCAAACCCACCGTACCGTGGCTGGAGGACTTGAAAGTGCGCTCCCTCACCTGGCCGCCACCTCTCGTCATCGCCCCAGAACTGTCCTCCCGGCTTCTCACGGAATGCAAGAGGCTGGAGATTGCCGCCATTGATCTCAATGGACGCTGCTGGCTGAGGGCGCAGGGATTCCTCGTAGAACGCCTCGCCTTGCCCGGACGTTCATTCACCTACGAGCTGGAACCTCGAAATATCTTCGTGGGCAAAAGTGCCCGCATTGTTCGGTGCCTGCTCACTGACCGTGACCGCATCTGGACTCAAGCGGAGGTAGTACCCCGTACCCAAGCCAGTTCCGGCCTTGTATCTCGCATCGTCCATCACTTGATAAGCCAGGGATTTGTCGAGAAGCTGACTCCGCGAACGTTTCGTCTGCGCGACTGGCATGCGTTGCTGAATGAATGGACGGAGTCCGACCGTTTCTCGAAACGGACGCGCACCACCCTTTACGCGGGCTTCCTCGGGGGACCGGAATTCCTGGCGGACCGTCTTCAGCGATGGGCCGACGAAGAACATGTTCCGCTTGCCTTCACGCAATGGATCGCCGCATGGACACGGCACCCCCATACGGAACCAGCAGTTTGTTCCGCGTATGTGAGTCGTCCTCCTGAAGCTGCCACTTTAGAGCGACTGGGTCTCCGGCAAGTCACGGAGGGTGGAAAGCTGTGGCTTCATGTGCCGGATGACGAAGGCGTTCTTTCCGAAACCCAGAATCGCAAAGGACTGAGGCTCGTCACGGACGCGCAAATCTATCTCGACTTGCAACGTACCGGCCTGCGCGGTCCGGATGCCGCCTGGGCTCTTCGAGAGTGGGGGGGCTTTTGCAGGCCATGAAATACGAGACCTACAGTGAATACGAACCTCAGAGAGTGAGCCTGGCAGAGGGTGCCTTCATCACCGTCTGGTCAGCACTCAGTCAATGGCACCAGGATCTGGTGCTCGTGGGTGGATTGGTGCCGAAGTATCTCTGTGGTGATCTCACCCAGCAACGGTCATTACCACGTCCCGCGACGCTGGATGTGGACCTGGGTATTGCCCTTGCCGCCGATCACGGCCAATACGGCAATCTGGTTTGGGAACTTCGCGGACACGGCTTCCAGCAAAACACAGCACACCCTTCCCGCTTCGAAAAGATCATTGGGGGTGTGACGGTGCCGGTGGATTTTCTAGTCGAGAAACCACCGCATGCCACCGGCACGGCACAGGTAGCGGATATCACCGCAGGTATCATGCCCGGCGTAGAGCGGGCGCTCGCCACAGCGCGAACGGTCACGCTCTCAGGGGTAGATCTACACGGAGCCACCCAGAACCTGCGCGCCCGCGTTTGCGAAGTCGGTCCCTTTCTCGCGCTCAAGCTTCGCGCCTTCTACCATCGCCAGCAGCCGAAGGATGCATTCGACATTCTCTATACTCTCCTTCACTACGATGGTGGCAGTGCTGCTGCCATCGACGCGTTTGCCGCGGAGATTCGGCTCGGAAATCCCGCTGGCGAAGAGGCGCTTCGTACCTTGAAGGAACACTTTTCCACGGAGACTTCGCCGGGTCCCGTCAAGGCCAGCCACTTCGTGCTGGGTGAGGCAAATCCCAATGAGTCTGGGGATGTCCGCTTCGAGCGCATCTCGCTGCGTCAGGACATGGTGGATGCTGCCTCCCAGTTGCTCAGGGCAGCGTCTGCCTGAGCGGTAGTGGATGCTTGGGTGATTTTCCCCTGTGACGCACTTTTTGCGCTTGGCAGCCCGCACGCTCTTCGTTTCATATACCCCCTCAATGGCGGACTACTGACTACTGACTACTGACTACTGACTACTGACTACTGACTACTGACTACTGACTACTGACTACTGACTCCGCGCTCCGCATTTCCCCACAACTCATCACCCCTAACTCGTAACTCCTCACTCACTCCTCCCCATGCCCATTGTACAGACCAACGGTATCAACATGGCCTATGAAGAACGCGGTTCCGGTGATCCGCTGATCTGCATCATGGGTGTCACGGCTCCTGGCGGGGTGTGGGATGCGCATGCGCAGGCCTGGGAGAAGCACTTCCGCTGCATCCTGGGTGACAATCGCGGCGTGGGCCTCACGGACAAGCCCGAAGGTCCCTACACCACCGCGATGATGGCGGATGACTACGCGGGCCTCATGGACAAGCTGGGTATCAAGAAAGCCCGTGTGGTGGGCTGTTCGCTGGGCAGCGTGATTGCGCAGCAGCTCGCGCTGCGTCACCCGGACAAGGTGCAGAGCGCGATCCTCATGTGCACATGGGCGCGGCAGGACCGCTTCGGCATCTACACGTGGGAGCACATGAAGAAGTGCAAGGCCACGATGCGCCCGGAAGATTTCATGCACTACGTGCAGATGCTCATCTTCACCAAGCCTTGGTTCGACAATGATGACTGCTGGAACAACATGCAGCAGGGCCTGAAGGATGCGGCGATTGGCGCCGCACCGCAGCCCGTGCATGCCATGGAAGCGCAGGCCGCCGCAGCGATGAATCACAACACGCTCAATGAGCTGAAGAACATCAAGGTGCCCGTGCTGGTCATCGGCGGGAAGAACGATGTCTTCACGCCTCGCTGGATGAGCGAGGAAGTGGCGGCGGGCATCCCGGGATCCGACCTGCATCTCTATGATGACGCGGGCCATGCCTTCCACTGGGAGTGTATGGGTGACTTCAACCCGCGCACGACGGAGTGGCTACTGAAGCACTAGGGGGAGAGGGATAAGGAATAAGGTCCCAAGATTTAAAAGCGGCGCGGGGTGACTCGCGCCGCTTTTTGTTTGTATGTTTTGCGTCAACTCTTTCTGAGTGCGTGCATGCTGTTGCGAGAAAAAGTCGGGGCGCGCGCCTCCAAGGATCGGGGGCGCTCCTGCCCCCTTTCTGCAGGTGGCAATGCCGGTGTCGTGTCGCTCCGGTGGGACGTTCCAACATGACTTTGCGTCCTCTTTGCGCACTACTCTCCGCTCAGGATCACATCCGCTGCCTTCTCGCTGACCATGAAGATGGGTGCGGCGATGAAGTAGCCGGGGATTTTTGGGAATACGGAAGCGTCCACCACGCGCAATCCTTCCACGCCATGCACGCGGAATTTGCTGTCGAGCACGGCCATCTTGTCCTGCAGCAGGCGGGTGTCTGGGCGCCAGGGGTCGCTCCCGATGCGGCAGGTCCCGCAGGCGTGGTGGCCCCAGGCTTCGTTCTTGATCCATTTGGCGAGCGGTGAGTTCACATCTTCGCTGTCGTGCTTGTCAGCGCCGGGCTGGACTTCGGTGGCGAAGACCTCTCCGTCCTCATCTGTCCTGGCGTGCGCGTTGATCTGGCGGGCTTGCTTCACGGCGCGCAGCAGGGCTTTCAAATCATGTCTCCAGCCCGGTGTGCCACCTTCATCGAAGGAACGGAAGAGAATCCTGGGTGTATCGAATGGACTGGCGGAACGCAGGCGCACGGTGCCGGCATTGTTGTCCGTGTAGGCCTTCAGGATGACCCAGGACCACAGGTTGTAGTGAGGCTTCGCACCAGGGCTCTCTGTCTCGCCATTGGGCAGTTTGGTCCTTCTTAGCAGTTCCTTCGACCAACCCCAGTAGAAGCCACGGAAGGCAGCGGGCACGCCGAAGACGAACAAGTCCGGCTCCGGCGCACTATCTGCGGCGGTGCCGGATGTTTGCATGTAAGCCATGGTGCCGCCATTCGTGGCATACAGGCTGTCCCTGCCCTTTTGATAAGCGCAGCGCGCCTTGTCTTTGGGATCACCTGGCACGAAGCTCACCTTATTCTCGCTCAAGGTGGTGAAAGTTTCACCATCCTTCAGGGTGCTGATGACCGCGATCTCATAGCGGTCCTGGAGATTGCGTCCCACGCCCGGCAGGTCGACAAAACGCGGGCCTTGTATCCCGCTCCTGCTCAGCGGTCGTCCGTCCACGCCCTTGATGCCATGCAGTCCCGGCACGTTTGACAGTGCCTTGCTGTCGCCGATGCCGCTGAGCATCAGCAATTGCGGCGTGTTGAATGCGCCACCGCAGAGGATCACTTCGCCTTGTGCCTGGGTGCGGTAGCACGCCAACGGGCCGCTTCCCCTGCTCGTCGGTTGCAGCGGGCTGGCCTTGTAAAGATAGCTGCCCTGCATGCACTCCACTCCCACGGCGCGGGGAGCTCCACTTCCTCCCTGCCCCGATGCGGCGAACAGCACCCGAAGCACGTGCATGCCCTGCACCACGTGCAGTTTGTCCGGATGCTTCCGCTGGGTCTTGAGGATGAACTCACGCACGCCTGCGCGCTTTGCCTTGAACGGCAAGGCATCGTGTCCGGAATCCATGCCCGTGGGAATGAAGAACGGTCCACTCGGATTCTTGCGGCGCGTGCGCAGGTCATTCGGGTCCAGGCGTTGGGCGAAGCGACTCCGCACGATGCGCGACAACTGCCGCACGGTCCCCCAGAACCGGCTGCGATCTCCGGTGATGAATTGCCGGGCACCCTCCAGGATGGAACCCAGATGTTTGTCACTCTGAGAGATGCGGATGGCCAGGCTCAGGGCCGTGAAACTGGTCGGCTGCCATCCGAAGAAACCGTGTCCGCTCCTGCAGTCCATGCCCTCGGGATGGACCAATTGCTTGACCTTCCGACCCACGTACGTGAGTGGCGCGGTCAGCGTGCCCAGCACCCGGCGCACGAAGGGCACGTACTGGCAGCGCTCGAACTTGGCAAAGTAGGGCTGCATCTTTGCGGCCTGCCATGAGGCATCGCCCGTGAGTTGTGCGATGTGCTCCCAGTCGCGATCCTGGGGCCGGATGAGGATCATGGCATGGTGCGCGGTGCACCCACCCAAGCCGGCGCTGCGGGGATAGAAGACGCCGCCGGTGCCGACGGGATCGTCGTGCTTCGGATTGTATTTGTCGTCCTCTTCTTGTCGCTTCGTGTCTGCATAGTGCCGCACGGAAAACTGCCAGCTCATCTCCTTGTCCTCGGACGCGGCCGCGTAGTAGCACGGGGTGTCATGCACTTCTCCAGGCTTCGCATCAGGGTAGTCTCTCGACTGCGACTTCGCCGGATCACCCCCTGCATCCAGCAGGAGCACCTTCTTCCCCGCAAGAGCGAGACGGCAGGCCAGTGGACCTCCACCCGCTCCCGCGCCAACCACGATATAGTCATACGTGGTCTCCCGACCCGCAGCAGCATGCCCATGCATGGCATCCACGGTCGTAGCGGCAGCGGTGGCGAGAAAGGTCCGGCGTTTCATGAGAGGACAGAGGGTTCAGGACAGCGCTTGGTCGAATTCATTTTTCGATCAATTGCCGAATCGAACACACTTTTTCCATCCTGTCACGAAAAGAAAAGATGAAGGGGGGGGGCGGATGAACAGGACGCAGCGGGCTGGAAAGCCCGCGCTCCTTTACTGCATCTCCTCAGTTCTCCGCTGCTTCGTTGCTTTACGTCTCACCTGCTCTACTCGTACCTGCACTGCGCGGTCGCGTGGCAATCCTTGGAGACGGTGACTCGGAGCCAGCGGGCGGAGATGTTTTCGTCGAAGGTGTAGTCGAGGCTCTTGCCTGCGGGCACGTCGGCGGTGCGGACAGTGATCCAGTGGCCTTCGCCAGTGGGGTCGACTTGCACCACCATCTCCACGGTGTCGCTCGCGTCATGCGAGAGGGAGATGGTACGCTTGTCGTAGCCGGCAAGGAGGAAGGGGTCGGAAGGCTCGCCCGCTTTCGCGGCGGTATTCTTCCAGGGACCGCCGTAGCCCACGGGCTTGCCGAGCTTCCAGAGGTCATCAATGGCTCCGGCCCACACGGCCGCTTTGCCGTCGTCGCTGCGGATGATGTGCGGGTTGTTCGCGGGAGCATCCGCTTTCACACCGGTGAGGATGAGCAGGCCGCGATAGGAGCAGTAGTCCATGAGGCGCAGCTTGTGTGAGGATACAGGGCGCACCTTGGCGAATCCATCGGCGTTCTCCGCGGGCAGTTCGTAGAAGGTGCCGCTGACGTGGAGGAGGTCGCGCTCCGTGGCAACTTCGCGGGCGATGCGCACGAGGCCGCCGTTCGTGATGGAGTCATAAGCAGCATTCGTGCGCGGGAGGCGCCAGCGGCGCTTGCGGTCATCGGTGATGAGCACGGAAGCATCATCAAGAGTGATGACGTGATGCGGGATGGCCGCGTTCTTCTTCACATACTCGTGTGCCTTCGCGTCATCCACATGCTTGAGCTTCAGCTCGGCGTCGAGTTCGTAGTAGCCGATGTCCTCCACCTTCCCGCCGTTCACACTCATGGCGGCGAAGTGCATGGAGCGCTTGTCCTCGCCACGAGCGCGGACGAGACCTCCCAGGTGCGCGCCTTCTTCCAACGAAGCGAGACCGCTGAAGATGGCGTCGGCTTCGGTGCTGCGCTTCTCGGCATTGCTGTAGCTGAAGATAGCAGAGATTTTCTTGCCATCGGTCAGTGCCTTCAGACGGATCCATTCCGCGCCCTTCTGCTTCACGTCGCCCATGAAGTGCGAGTTACCGACGCCGCCGCCGAGGGTGGTGTCGCTGATGGTCGTCCACTGGCCATCGCCCTTGCTGATTTGCAATTCGAACTGGAAGTCCTGCGTGCCTCCGTTGCTCGACCACTGCACGTGGCGCTCCCATCCTGCGAAGAGGAAGGGGTCGGTGGTGTCTCCTGCCTTCACGTCCTCATTCAGCCACACAGCGCCGCTCGCGGTGGCGGGTCCGAGATTGTCGGGTGTATCGGAAGAGGTGAACCACAGATTCGAGTGTGACTGGCCGGGGCCTGCGATCTCGCCCTTCACCTTGCGCTTGTTCAGGAACTCGGACTTCGCGCTGTCATCGCAGCCGAAGACGAGACGATCATTCCACCGGGTGAAGTCGCCGATGACCTTCAGATACGCGGAGCGTGGGCGGATGCCGGCGCTGTTCGCCACGGAGAAGGTCTTGGGGAAATGCCAGAACATGCCGTGCATGGTCATGAGCAGCTCGGGCTTCTCCGGCATACCGATGTCGCGGATACGGGGCCATTCGGTATTCCAACCGTGGGCGCCATCGTAGCTGTGGCTCGCCTTGGGCAGGCGATAGCTGTGCCACTTGCCGCCATCCATCACCATGAGAATGAGTGAGCGGTGATCCCAGCCCACGCTCCATACAGGATCCGTGTCGGGGTTCGCATTGCCATAGATGCCGCCGGGGCCGGTGACTTCGGTGAATTGATTGCGGCGCACCACAGTCCACTGGTCTGCCTTGCCATCCCACTCGGCAAGCACGCCGGAGGGCACCCGCGGGTCCTTCAGCGCTTCCTTCGCGTGGTCGCCGTTGTTGGCATAGATGAGCCTGCCGTGGCCGCTGTAGAGTCCCTTGCCGTGGTAGCCGGGGAGGTCGGCGTGGCGTCCCTGCTTCACCTGCTCATCTGTCCAGAGCTCTTTGGCTTCGAGGGTCTTCACATCCACCTCGTAGATGCCCTCCTCCATGGTGGCGTAGTAGATCTTGTTCGCCGGGTCGGTCAGGTGGCGGGCATTGCCGGTGTGCCGGCCGTACATCTGCTTCGGAGTGATGACGCGCACCGCGCCCTTGTCATCGATGACATAGGGTCCGATGAAGAGCTGGTTCGACTCGCGGTGAACCATGCGGTTCGCGGGCGTGCCGCCGACGCTCTCAGGGCGCACGGTTTGCACGAGATCCGGGGAGACTTCGTAGAGCTTGTCCGAGGAGCCGGTGGGTTTGTGCGGGGCGTAGGTGATGACCCAGAGCTTCCCTGCCCAGGGCACCACGGCGCCGGTGCCGCACTCGCCTTCGTTGTTGTACATGGCGAGGCCGGGATAGATGCCGCTGAGCTGGATGGGCGTGGGCTCAGCGGACTGGAGTGGGGCTATAGACGCGAATAGGCCAAGGGCCAGGAGAGCTCTGAGGAAGGGCTTCATGCGACACCATGAGTCTGGATCTTGGGCGATTGGACAAGGAAAATCGGTCGAATACAGGCGGGGTCGGGTGGGCCGGGAACTACGGATGCGAGGCGGGCTGCATTGGATTCAACACAGAGCCACAGAGGCGCAGAGGAACTTCGGAGACTGAGGTTGAGGGCTGACATCGGCACCATAACCGTCTTTGAAATGCCTACTTCGCCGGCAATTTTTTTACCTCGGACAGTAGTTCTTGGATCCTTGTGTCGCGCTGCGGATGTGTTTCGTCCAGGCTCCATGGTCTACCGAGGATGATGGCCACATACCGGGAGACAACGTCGCATTTACGGAGGCGAAGCCGACGTGCGGCCATGCCGGCCTCGGTTCCCAAGCGGTCGGTGTAGCTCACGGGAATCTGGCTGGAGAGGAGAGGGAGCAGGTAGGGCAACGCATCTTTCCCACTGGCCAACAAGAGCTTTCCAAATTCAAGGTCCTGCCACTCTGTCCCGTCCATCCCAGACCAGCTATAATCATCCACGTAGTCAAAATCGCCGAGGAATGCACAGAGGATTTGAGCGGTGAGAGCGTGGTCGACTTCTTTTGCTTTCTCCTTATTTTTTAGATGGAGATAGAAGAGAGCCAGCAGCGACTCCGTGCCGGGATGGGCCACGACGTAGACACGAAGTTTCTCTTCACGTCCTTCGAGCTGCTTCCACACGTCTTGCAGCTTCACATCTGTGTCGAACGCGAAGAGGGCGCCTCGTAGGGAAATCCACGCCAGCTTTGCAATCACCTCGTCATCGTATCCATCGTCCGCGACTTTCTGGTTTGGCAGGGGAGCCACCAGTCCCTGGGCCTGCAGCTTGGAAACGAGTACGTTCATCGCGGCATCTCGCTCCTTATGCGTGGATTCTATCTTCCAGGGTTGTCCCGCGATCTCTGCCGCGACCGCATAGGCGATGTCGCACTTCCGCAGACGACGCTGGATCGCCAAGTCATTTGAGTTCGGTGGGGCAGTAATGCTGTATTCGATGGCGACACGCTTTTGCATCAATGGCAGGAGATGCTGCAAAGCAATGCGGCCACATTTCACCAGTTGTTCCGCGGCGAAGCCCAACTCTATCGTAGGGGTTCCCTCCTGAATGAGCAGCCAATCCTCAGCATCCTCGAAGTCTGAAAGCCAAGCAGTCAATATCTGAGCCTGGATATCGGGCGCCACTTCCTCCCGCTGAGCGAGGAGCAACATCAAGGGCAGGAACCCGTTTGAACCTCGACGCTCCTGCACGAGTTTCCGGAGTTCCTCCCGCTGAGCGGCCACCTCCCGCCAGTCACTGTACTTAAGGAATGAGCTGAAGGTCCAGCCACCCTGGGAATTTCGGCTCAAGTCTTCCATGGAGACTTTTGAAATTCTCCAGTTTGGGTCGGCATTTTCCTTGTAGACCAATGCTGGAATCTCACTGGAGACGCGAGAATCGCCAAGAAAGGCGAGAAGGAACAGGGCACATGCTGTTTTGAGGGCCTGGGATTTTAGCAATGGCATGAGCGGGGGCTGGGATGAACTGAGTTGTGTTCTATCAGGTTCTGCCTTCCTCCGCCAGCTTGGAAAGTGTGGCGACTTCGTCGCGGTGAAGCGTGCAGCAGGCTGCACTTGAGGAAAGCGGCAGCAGGGCTGCGCGCAGTCCAAGGCCTTCGGCACAGCTTCTAAATCGTTACCCTCACGCTCATGCGCTACGTGAGCTGCTGGATTTCTTCTTTGACGCCCTTGATCTGCTACCTCCCATGATTTCAGTGATGAGCGTCGCTTCGCTCCAGCGTTCTCTCTTCCCTCGCCTGCTCACCATGCTCCGTTTCTCGCTCACTACTCCCCTCGCCTGTATAGCTCTGCCACTCGCGGTCCTTGCCGTGGATGACAAGCCACTTGGCAAGCCAGACAGCGCAGGTGGTTTGCAGCCGTATGAGCGGAAGGCGGAGCCGGGCATCGCGCCGGCGTCGCAGGAAGGAACGCAGGTACTGAAACAGCTCGGACTGCCGGCGGGGATGAAGGCGGACCTGTGGGCGGCGGAGCCGGAGCTCGCGAATCCGGTGGCGCTGAGTGTGGATGAGAAGGGACGTGTCTTCGTGGCGGAGACGCATCGGCTCGGGTCCAGTGTGCTGGATATCCGGAACTACATGTTCATGCTGGAGGATGATCTCGCCTGCCGCACGGTGGCGGACCGCATCGCCATGTGTAAGAAACACTTCGGTGAGAAGTTTGCGGACCTGGAGAAGGAGGAGGACTTCATCCGCTTGATGGAAGACCGCGACCACGATGGCAAGGCGGACTTCACGAGCCTATATGCGCGAGGGTTCAACCATGCGGAGGATGGCATTCCCGCAGGCGTGCTGGCGCGTCAAGGCACGGTGTGGGCCACGATCATTCCGAACCTGTGGAAGTTTGATGGGACGAATGACAAGGGCGAGGCGGTGACGAAGAAGTCGCTGAGCTATGGCTATGGTGTGCGCTTTGGCTACACGGGGCATGACATGCACGGGCTCATCCTTGGGCCGGACGGGCGTTTGTATTTCAGCATCGGCGACCGCGCAGCGAATGTGGAGCTGCCGGATGGACGTCGCATCGAGAATGTGGACAGCGGCGCGGTCTTCCGCTGTGAGCAGGATGGCAGCAAGCTGGAGATCATCCACTGGGGTCTGCGCAATCCACAGGAGCTGGCCTTTGACGACCATGGGAATCTCTTCACGGGCGACAATGACTTCGACTACGGGGACACGGAGCGGCTGGTGTATGTGGTGGAGGGTGGCGACAGCGGCTGGCGTGTGGGGTATCAACACCCGCCCATGGGCAAGGAGCGCGTGCCGTGGAAGTCCGAGCAGATCTGGATGTCCTTCAAGAGCAGCCAGGAGAAATACAACGGCGTGCCGAACCCGAAGGTGAATGAAGACCTCGGGGTGCGACCGGCGGCGTATCTGCCTCCGGTCTCGAACATCGGCGATGGTCCCAGCGGTCTGCTCTTTGACACGGGCACGGGGATTTCACCGCAGTTCCGCAACCACTTCCTGCTGTGCCATAGCAAGGGCAGCTATGCGAAGAGTGAGATCCGCGCCTTCACGCTGAAGGAAGATGGCGCGAGCTTCACTCTGGGCGAGACGAAACCCTTCCTGCAATTCATCCACAGCCCGGACCTCGACCTCGCGCCGGATGGTTCTGTCTACGTGCTGGACTGGGCGGAGACGATGAGCAAGACCGCGAAGGGTCGCATCTTCCGCGTGTATGACCCCGCTGTGCTGGCCGACCCGCTCACACTGGAGACGAAGAAGTATCTGGAGGAAGGCATGAAGTCACGTGATGTCGCCGAGCTGACGAAGCTGCTCGCGCATGCCGACCGTCGCGTGCGCATGGAGGCGGAGTTCGAACTTGCGGCGCGTGGGAAGGAAGGGCGTGCGGCGCTGGAGAAGGCGGCGGCGAAGAAGGATGTGGTGGCAGATGCGAGGCTGGCAAGGCTCGCGCGGCTGCATGCCATCTGGGGACTGGGCATTCAGGGGCGCAAGGACACCAGCGCGTGTGAGAGCCTCCCTGCCCTGCTGAAGGATGCGGACAGCGAAGTGCGGGCGCAGGTGGCGAAGGTGCTGGGGGATGTGAAGTACGGGGAGGCGACGGGGGCGCTGGCGATACGGTTGCAGGATGATGCACCACGCGTGCAGTACTTTGCCGCACAAGCGTTGGGCAAACTGAAGGCGAAGCAGGCGGTGACGGGGATCATCGAACTCATCAAGCAGAACAACAACAAGGACGCCTATCTGCGGCATGCGTGTGTGATGGCGCTTTATGGGATGGCCACAAAGTCGAGTGACCTGTTGCCGCCGAAGCAACTGCAACCAGACAGTGCCTTTGATGAAGTCATCATGGACTTCCTGGACGAGTCTATGCGCTCCAATGAACCCGGCGTCCCACTCGCGGTGACCTTGGTCGGGCGCAGGCTACACGGGGGGAGTCATAGATTGCCCGTAGAAGCTGTGTACTGCAAAGCCAAAGACCCAAACGTGCGGGCACAGGTGCGGGCCGAAGCAGCGCGGGTCATCACAGAAGACTTCGCAATATACAATGGCCTCGTCTCTGAGCAGGGAGGAGCCGGCATGTATTTCCCGCTGAATCCCGTCAGCAACGCACGAACGCTTTATGCCTGGTTTCTAATAGATGCCTTTAGTGAAGACCGGGAAAGGGCAGCTGACAGGGATGAGAAGTATGCCCAGAATATGGCGGACGTCGCTGCGGCAATGGATGATGAACATTATACTTTGGAAAACAAGCTCGATGCCCTCACCTACCTCGGTGATTGGGCCACGCCACAGACGCGCAATCGTTTCACGGGCCTCACCTTTACAAAGAAGTGGCAACCTTGTGGAGGGAAGTATGCCATTGATGCCATAGAGGAATACTGGGAGAAACTGATGAGTCCCAAGCAAGACATCCAAGTGCGCGTAGCCGCCGTCGCTGCTGTGCGGAAGCTCAAGGCGGATGGCTTCGCACCGAAGATGGCAGCCATCGTGAAGGACAAGGCTCAGCCTGTGGAACTGCGTCTCGCCGCGTTGGAAGCACTGGGCGACTGGCGAAATGTCGCAGCGCTGAACGAGGCCATCACGGCAGCACAAGAGAGTGGCGAGGCTTCGCTGAAGCGGGCCACGCTGAAGCTGTTGCCGAAGGTGGATGCGGAGCGCGCGGTGGCGGTGTTGGAAGCGACGTTGGATGGCAAGGATGCGGCGGCGCAGCGTGAAGCGCTGGTGGTGCTGGGCACGTTACCAGCGCACGGCAAGGCGGATGCGCTGATCGCGGCACAGGTGGACAGGCTCATCGCGGGCCAGGTGGCTCCGGGAGCGATGCTGGAGGTGATGGAGACGGCGAAGCGTCGTGAGGATGGCGCGGTGAAAGCGAAGCTGCAGCAGTACCTGCAGTCGCTGCCGCAGACACGCACGGCAGCGGCGTTTCCGCAGTTGCTGCAAGGCGGTGATGTGGCTGCGGGGAAGAAGGTCTTCTTCGAGCACACGGCGGCGCAGTGCCTGCGGTGTCACAAGATCGGTGGCAAGGGCAGCGAGGTGGGCCCCACGCTGGATGGCATCAGCAAGAAGCATCCTCGGGAGTACCTGCTGGAGGCCGTGCTGTTCCCCAACAACAACATCGCCCCCGGATTCGAAATGACCATGGTGGTGCTGAAGGATGGCAAGAGCTACGGCGGCATGGTGCGCAAGGAGACGGACACCGAACTGCAACTCAGTGCCCCTGTGCCAAACGCGCCCGTGGACACCGTGAAGAAGGCGGACATCCAGACCCGCGCGCCGGGTATCTCGGCGATGCCGGAGATGATGCAGCAGGTGCTGACGCAGCGGGAGATTCGGGACCTGGTGGCGTATCTGGCTTCACTGAAGTGAAGAGTGCAATGTCAATGCGGGCGGGTTTGGGTGGCCGGAACCTACGGGTGCGCGGCGGGCTGCATTGGATTCAACGCAGAGACACAGAGACGCAGAGGAACTTCGGAGACTGAGAATGCGGCGAAGTTGGGGTGTTTCCTTCAAGAAGGGAGAATCACACGACAGATCCAGATGCTGTGACGCGCAGCGGCCTTGGACTGCGTGCAGCCTGCTGCCGCTTTCCAGAGTCCGCAGCCTGCTGCGGCGATGGTGACACTCGCTTGTCGTATGACGTGCCCAAAAAGCTTGGCGACTACGTCGCGGTGAAAGCGTGCAGCAGGCTGCACTTGAGGAAAGCGGCAGCAGGGCTGCGCGCAGTCCAAGGCCTTCGGCACAACTTCCCTATCGTTCCCTTACGCTCATGTGCATCAAGGGTCCGTGCGATTGCGTCGAATCCGCAGTTCGGAAAAGCTGCCCATTCAGATTTTGGCATTGCGCCCCGTGGCAAAAAACTCAACATGGGCACCGCACGCAACTGAGCGCCTCTTCCGTGTCTTGAAACAGGGGTGAGGTGCTATCTCCTTCCTCTTCCCATGGCTTCCTCATCTTCTCCCGCTTACGCTCTCGGCATCGACTATGGCACGAACTCGTGCCGCTCGCTATTGGTAGACCTCAAGGATGGCCGCGAGGTGGGGTCGACGGTCTTCAACTATCCCTCCGGTGACCTCGGGGTGCTGACGGATCCGCGGGACCCGAATGTGGCGCGGCAGAATCCGCAGGACTATCTGGATGGCCTGGAGGCCGTGGTGCGCGGCGCGCTGGAGCAGGCGAAGGCGAATGTAGCAGGCTTCGATGCCGCGCAGGTGGTGGGCATTGGCATCGATACGACGGGCAGCACGCCCATTCCGGTGAACCAGGAAGGCACGCCGTTGGGATTGCTGCCGGAGTTCAAGGGCAACCTGAACGCGATGGTATGGCTGTGGAAGGATCATACGGCACATGCGGAGGCGGCGGAGATCACGAAGCTGGGCAATGAAATCCGCCCGCAGATCATGGCGAAGTGCGGGGGTATCTATTCCTCCGAGTGGTACTGGAGCAAGATCCTGCGCCTGCGCCGGCATGACCCGAAGGTCTTCGAAGCGGGGTACAGCTTCGTGGAGCATTGCGACTGGCTCCCGGCGGTGCTGGCGGGCGATACGAATCCCCTCACCCTGAAACGCAGCGTGTGCGCGGCGGGACACAAGGCCATGTTCAGCACGGAATGGGGCGGCCTGCCTGACAAGGAATTCCTTGCGAAGCTGGACCCGGCGCTCGCCGACCTGCGTGACCGTCTCTACAGCGAGGCTCATGTGGCGGATACGAAGGCGGGCAACCTGTGCGCGGCATGGGCGCAGCGCCTTGGCCTGAAGGAGGGCATCGCGATTGCTGTGGGTGCCTTCGATGCGCACATGGGCGCGGTGGGTGCGGGCATCAAGGAAGGGACGATTGTGAAGATTCTAGGCACAAGCACCTGCGACCTGATGATCGCGCCGGACAGCAAGCCGCTGGCGGACATCCCGGGTGTGTGCGGCATCGTGAATGGCTCGGTCGTCGGCGGGCACTTCGGCATCGAGGCAGGCCAGAGCGCCGTGGGTGACATCTTCCTGTGGTTCGTGAACAACCTCGTGCCGGACAGCTACGGCGCGACGCCGGGTGACAAGTTTGTCAAAATGGAGGCCGCCATGTCCGGGCAGAAGCCGGGCGCGTCTGGTCTGCTGGCGCTGGACTGGAACAACGGGAACCGCACCGTGCTGGTGGACCATCGCCTCACCGGCCTGCTGCTGGGGCAGACACTCCACACGAAGGCGCATGAGGTGTACCGCGCGTACATCGAAGCGACGGCGTTTGGCGCGTTGACCATCATCAACCGCATCGAAGAGTACGGCGTGCCCGTACTGGAAGTGGTGAACACGGGCGGGCTGAGCATCAAGAACGCGACGCTCATGCAGATCTACGCGGACATCCTGGGTCGCCCCATGAAGGTGAGCCGCAGTGAGCAAACCTGTGCGCTGGGTGCAGCGATTTTCGGTGCGGCAGCCGCGGGTGCAGGCACGGTGGCGGACATCCAGTCTCGCGTGACGGCGACTAGAGAAAAGGTGTATTACCCAATTTCTGAAAACCAGACAGTATACGCGGAGTTGTATTCGTTGTATCGTACTCTGCATGACGCCTTTGGCACTGCTGCATGGCAGGGCGGGCTGTACGATGTGATGAAACGACTTTTGGAGATTCGCGCGAGACAACGATGAGCAAAATACTGGATGCACTGAAGAAGGAAGTTTGCGAGGCCAACCGTGCACTGGAGACCTCCGGGCTGGTGAAGCTGACGTGGGGCAATGTGAGCGGCATCGACCGCCTGCAGGGACTGTGGTGCATCAAGCCCAGTGGCGTGGCCTACGGGGACCTGAAGCCGGAGCAGATGGTGGTGCTGGACATGGAGGGGAATGTGACAAAGCACGGCAGCGCCCTGCGCCCCTCCTCCGATACGAAGACGCACCTGCATCTGTACCGCGAGTTCATCCACATCGGCGGCATCACTCACACGCACTCGGTGTATGCCACCATGTTTGCCCAGGCCTCGCGTGAACTGCCGTGTTTTGGCACCACGCATGCGGACCACTTCTACGGCACGGTGCCGGTGGCACGCGCGCTGACGCCGGAGGAAGTGGCGGACGATTACGAACACCACACCGGTGTGGCGATTGTGGAGCGCTTCTGGGAACTGGGGCTCGACCCCGTGGAGATGCCCGCTGTGCTGCAGGCACACCATGCCCCCTTCACCTGGGGCAAGAACGCGATGGACTCCCTGAAGAACAGCATCGCCCTCGAGATGTGCGCACAAATGGCGCTGGGCTCCATGACGCTGCACCCGGGACTCGGAAAGATCCCGCAGCACATCCTGGAGAAGCACCACCTGCGGAAGCACGGCCCCGGAGCGTACTACGGGCAGCAGGGGGCGAATTGACCAGTAGGACGGTGCGACGGTAAGCGGTGGGACGGTGGGTTGAAGATGACTGGCAAGCGCGAACGTGAGCTTGCGACTGTCTCTTCGGCGGCGTCCTTGCGATCATGAGTTGAGTGGGCCGCAAAGAGACGCAAGATGGCGCAAAAATTTGCCACGGGGAGTATGAGCGTCCCATGGCGCAGTAACTCAACTTGGCCGGGGCCACGACTCCACCGCTCACCGTCGCACCGCTTACCGCTCACCGTCGCACCGATCAGTCCCACTGCGAGTTCTTCGTGCCGGCGTAGGTCAAGGCAAGGCCCACCAGGATATGCAGGCCGAGGGCAAAGGTGGCGAGGGTCCAGGGCTCCAGGCCGGTGTTGATCACGACCTTCACGGCATCATAGAAGCTGGTGCTCTTCATGGAGTTCAGGCTTCCGGCCCAAGCCCAGTATGCGGCGATGAAGGGCTTCACGGCGGGCGCGATGAAGTTGGGAAGGGCGAGCAGCGCACCACTCAAGGGAAGCTGGAAGCCCACGAGGTAGATGGAGAGGATGGTCGCCTTCTCCGGAGAACGCATAATCGCAGAGATGCCCAGGCATACGAAGGTCATGGCGCCGGATGCCATGACGAGCATGATGAGCTTGACCACGAGATCACCCGGGATGCCGCTACAGACCATCTCCACGAAGAGGCCCATCCATAATGCCTGCACGAGGACGAAGGTGCCGAGGAACAATACTTTGCTCAGGACATAGCTGGTGGCTCGCAACCCGCCAAGACGCTCACGCTCGAGGATGTCCCGTTCACCGGCGATTTCACGCGCGGCATTGTTTGATGCCATGAGCGTGACGAGCACCACCTGCATCAGGATGAGGCCGGAGACAAGACTACCCGCCCTGAGCTGGCTTTGGTTGTAGGCCTCCTGTTCCTTGGCATTCGCGATCATGTTGGTATCCTGCCGCACGGAGAGCTGGCGCACTTGTGGAATGGGCTCGATGCCAAAGATGACCACCAGCAGCGGGAAACCGAGGGTCATCGCCAGTTGCAGCCAGAGTTGGGTCTTATCCCTCCAGAAAATGGTCCAGCGGCGGCGGAGCAACTCGCGCGTCTGCGCAATCACACCGGGGAGCCGGTGATCCTCAGAGACTTCGGGGTGCGCGCTTTCTTCCTCACCCTCGTCATCGTCCTTCTTCTTGCTCTTGACGTGTTCGCGGGCCTCCTCACGCTGCTTCTTCTCGCGACGCTTCTTGTACTTGGACCAGTCATCACCCTCGTCCTCCTCCTCTTTCTCCTTCTCAGCCTCATCGGGGAAAGTGGCGGCAGAGGGCAGCTTGATGCGGTCCGGCTCACGATCTCCCACCGCCTTGAGGTCGCCCGTGGAGGATTCCTTGTCTTTCTCCTTGTCCCTGGATTCGTCCTTCTTCGGAGCGAGGCCATACGTGGCGTAGTAGGCATCGCGATGGCGGCCCCAGGACTCGGCCCAGCGTTCCGAGCTGCGGCGGGCGAGCTTCGGATAGATCTCCTCCGCCTGCTCCACGCTGAAGTAGTGGGATAGAGCGCGCGGTGGACCATGATACACCACGCGGCCCTCATGCAGGACCAGGATGGTATCAAAGAGGGAGAGATTCGTCAGACTGTGCGTGACATTGATGACGATGCGGCGCGGATTGCTGCGCGCCAGGTCATGCAGGAGCTGGGTGATTTCGCGCTCACTCTTCGGGTCGAGGCCGCTGGTGACTTCATCGCAGAGCAGCAGGGTGGGATTGGTCACCAGTTCCAGGGCAAGGCCCAGGCGGCGACGCTGGCCACCGGAGAGCACCTTCACCTGCCGCTCTGCCAGCGTGGTGAGGCCCGTCTGTTGCAGCGTGGTCTCCACGAGCGCCCACGCGGTCTCCTCATCTGGCTGGCGGGTGCGCAGGGCCACCGCGCTGGCCACGCACTCCTCCACGGTGAGCAAATCGTGCGCAATGCTGAACTGCGGTACATACCCGAGCTCGGAGGGGTGCAGGTCCTTTTCATCCTCCACATTGCGACCCTCCCAGTGGATCTCGCCGTGGTCATGGTGCTTCAGCCCGGCGACGGTCTTCATCAACGTGGTCTTCCCGCAGCCGGAAGGTCCCACGATGGCCAGCAGGTGCCCCGCGGGGATGCTGAAGGTGATGTCGTCCAGCAGCGCATGAGCTTCACCGTCACGATCCAGACTGAGCGAGATGTTCTTGAGTTCGAGCATGCAAGGAGAGGTGGTGGGACCGGCGGCCAGCTAAGCGGAATTTGTTGGTCTGGCCAGAAAAAGTTGCGTATCGTGATTACTGTCTCCGAGATCGCGCGCATGAAACGACGGAAAAAGAAATCCAGCAACAGCCTCCTTCTCCGCCTCCTGTTGTGGGGCGCCCTGATCGCGGTGGTGGCCGTGGGCGGAGTGGGACTGTACGGCTACATCTGGATTCAGGGGTACCTGAAGAGTCCTGCCTTCCAGAAGATGCTCGCGCAGCAACTCGGGAACGCCGTCAAAGGGGAAGCCACCCTGGACTCGATGAACTGGTCCGGCCCCAACCTCTATGTCTCACGCGCAGGGGTGACGCCGAAGGGCAGCCAGGGATGGAAGCTCATCGAGGGTGAAGGCGTGGAGGCCTCCGTTGACTTCCAGGCGGCGCGCAGTGGCGTGTGGCGCGTGACGCGCATCCACCTCGATCGCTTGCGCATGGACTTGCGGAGCGTGGCGGAAATCCCGCAGGAGCTGCCCTCCGATACCGTGCTGGAGACTGCCCCACCCTCCATGCCCGGCTGGCTGAAACGCTGGCTGCCCACCCGCACGCAGATCGATGAGGTGAATATCGACCGCTTTGACCTCGTGCCTGCGAAAGGCACGGAGGGTGTCTCGGTCAAGGAACTCGTGCTCGGCGCGAAACCCGCCACTGATGCGGGTGCCTGGCTGCTGCGTGGCAGCGAGGGAACACTCACCCTGCCTGGTGTGAAGGAACGCTTCCGGATGACCTGCACCAGCGCCCGGCTGGATGCCCGCTCACTCGCGCTGAATGATGGCGTGGCGAAGTGGATAGGCGACAGCGAGGTGACCGCCCGCGGAGACCTGCCGTTTGAAAAGGGCAAAGCATGGCAGTTCAGCGGCCATGTCGCGAATCTTGAGCTCAAGCACGTGCTGGGCGCGGAGTGGCTTTCGAAAGTGAGCGGCACGCTCAGTAGCGACTACGAAGTCACCCCCACCGTGCTGAAGTCGAAGGTGCAGGTGAAGAATGGCGTGGTGGAGAACCTGCCGCTTCTGAACTACGTGGCGGACTTCACACGCACGCAACGCTTTCGCCGCGTAGTGCTGGATGCCGCCACTGCGGATATCGAGCGTGCAGGTGACACGACGCACGTGCGCAACCTCGTGCTGCAATCTGATGGCCTCGTGCGTGTGCAGGGCGATGTGACGCTGCAGGGTCGCGCCATCCAGGGCAAGCTGATGGTCGGGGTACTGCCGGACAGCCTGCGGTGGATTCCCGGCTCCCAGTCCCAGGTTTTCACCGAGCCCAATCCCGCTGGCCCACCCGGCTTTGTGTGGACCCATGTCAATATCACCGGCACGGTGGACTCCATTCGCGAAGACCTGAGCAACCGCCTGCTCATCGCCATGGGCAAGGCCGCGCTGGATGTGCCGCTGGATCTCGCCGGCCGCAGTCTGGAGATGCTGGGCGAAGCCGCCGGTGCTCCAGTATCACCGACGGCTGTGAAGGAAGTTACCACGGAAGTGATGAAGGCCGGGACCGAGGTACTGAAGGGCAGTGGCGATGCAGCAGGCAAGACAGTGGAGAAAGCGGTCGAGACCGGTGTGGATGTGCTGAAGGGCGTGGTGCCGATTTTTGGGAAGTGAGCCTGCGGAACCAGCCACACCAACACAAGGTATCGCCATGAATACTGCCGAACGCATAGTGGAATCCTATTTTCGCTATTGTCGCCACTGTCTGACCATCCCTGACGTCAAGATTCCTGGCGGAAACAACAGGCAAATGGATTTGCTGGCATGGAGCCCGAAGACGAAAACGGCCTACCATGTAGAAAGCACCGTGGTTCCTTCAGGCCGACATTTCAATAAAAGCAAGAGCTGGAAGTCCCCACTTGCCATTTTTCAAAACAAGTTCTACGGCCAACGCAAAGAGCATCAAACGGAAACGTCTGTACCAGCGCAGGACGATCCCGACTTTCAGAAGGTCCTGAAAACCTACGCAAAGTACAGCTTCGATGCGTCAAACCTCAAGCGAGTGTGGGTATGCTGGCACCTTAGTGACTACGAAGTGACACACGACGAAATCATCACTTACTTCGAAGCGAGAGAAGTTCGGAAAGAGTTGGTGGAAATCATCAGCTTTCGAGATGAGATCATTCCTGCCCTCGAAAAGGCAGTGGGAACTTCCAACTACGAAGACGATGTTCTCCGCACTTTCAGCTTCTTTGCTGAGCGTGGGAAGCAGGCCCTTACAGCGTCTTCTCATCCGAGGGCTTGAAGACCCGGCTGGCCAAGGTTCCAGATGGAGGAAGCAACAGGGCGAGCGGGGGTTTTGGTCAGACCGGAGGTCTAACTTCCACTGTCAGGCGGGACGCCTAACCTCCGGGCGTTCAGTCGCAGCGAGACAGAGCGTCTGCTTTGCGCACCACTCCACAGCACAACGTGCGCCACTCTGCCTCCTTACGCGTCGAGATGTACCATCACCCACCATCCGTCCCGCCCAGCACCAATCCTCCCTCCTCCTCTGCGTCCTTTGCACCTCTGCTTCTTTGCGGTTAACCGGAAGTGGACTTGCGATGTGTTCTCGTGAATGACGCATTCGTCAGACCGGAGGTCTAACGCCCACTGTCAGGCGGGACGCCTAACCTCCGGGCGTTCAGTCGCAGCGAGACAGAGCGTCTGCTTTGCGCACCACTCCACAGCACAACGTGCGCCACTCTGCCTCCTTACGCGTCGAGATGTACCATCACACACCATCCGTCCCGCCCAGCACCAATCCTCCCTCCTCCTCTGCGTCCTTTGCACCTCTGCTCCTTTGCGGTTAACCGGAAGTGGACTTGCGATGTGTTCTCGTGATTGGACGCATTCGTCAGACCGGAGGTCTAACGCCCACTGTCAGGCGGGACGCCTAACCTCCTGGAATTTCTTTGCTGCTTCGCTGCTTTGCGTTTCATCTCCACGCACAGACACGACAACTCAACCAGCCGGACGGCGTAGCCACCCGACTGATTGATTGCCTGTCTGGCGGGTCAGCGGAGACCGGCCAGTTACCAATACCATTTGGCAGGAAAGTGGACGAAAGGTGGGACGCTTGCCGCTATGCGGTGGTCGCCGGGGCTTCGGCTTCGAGGTTCACGGCTGTCTCGGCGATTTCTGTGAGCTTCTTGTCAGTCGCTTTTTCCTCATCGAGAGTCTCGCGAAGTATCTTCGCGATGTTCCCCTGCCCCAGCAGCTCAGCAAAGCTGATGGCGCTGCCGTAGCCGGCGATTTCATAATGCTCCACGCGTTGGGCGGCAGAGATCAGCAGGGCATCGGTGACGGCACCGGGCGCGTCTTCTTCGAGGACCTTGGAACCCTCCTTGATGAGGCCTTCCATGCCCTTGCATTTTTCGCCGCGGCTGGAGACTTCCAGTTCCTTGAAGATGCTCTCCAGGCGGTTCACATGTTCCTCGGTCTGTTCGAGGTGTTTTTCAAATCCGGCGGCGAGGTCGGGATTGGAGGCAGCCTTGGCCATCTTGGGAAGCGCCTTGGTGAGTTGTTTCTCGGCGCTATAGAGATCTCGCAGTTCGTGAACGAGGACGTCGTGTAGGTTTTCGAGTTTCATAGCGAGCATGCTTCGCGAGGATGATCCGCAGCGGATGTATGATGAGTACAGCAAGGGATTCTTTTCGCATGCACATGGAAAAATCATGCAGGATGCAGCAGGAAATGCTTGAGCATGCGCCGCGTATTGCACGTTCGTGGCATGGATTGCTGATTCATTAGCCGCAAAAAGACGCAAGAAACTCAAAAGGAATCGGCGCTGGGACAAACCGTGCATACCCAGCCCCATCTTGCTTGCGGAGTAATACCTTTTCTTCTTTGTGCCTTTTGCGTTTCTTTGCGGCTAATGAATCAGACGTGACCCACATCCCTGATGTCGCATGCCCATCCGTCACTCATGAGAGGAGCGATCCAGTGAAGGGCGCGAGCAACTTCATGCCAGCAAGGGCGCCCACTCCCTATGCTTATACACAGGGATTCTTCTGAACGTTCACCTTCACTCCATCGTGTGTCATGGCCAAGAAACACCTTCCTGATTTGATCATCGCCGCGGATCGCGGCCGCTTCATTGCCTATACTCCGAACGAATCCGGCTCGCTCAAAGCACTGAGTATTGCAGAGATTCCCGAAGGGCTGAACAAGCTCAGCGAACAGGTCACGGACAAGGCCGGGGCATTTCCGATGATGGGACCGAACCGCGGGAGTGGCGTGAATGGCACCTTCACTGGTTCTGCGGAGCGGCTCACGCTCGAAGCAGAAATCGAGATGCAATCCTTCCGCAAGGTGGCATCAAACATCGAGTCGCTCGTTTCACGGCGTCAGCCCAAGTCCTGGGGATTCGCCGCGCCTTCAGAAATCAATGGCGCCATCCTTGATGGGGTGGGCCTGCAGGCGAAGCAAAACCTGGTGACAAACCTGCGACAGGACCTGGTGAATGTGCCTGCGGACCAGATCGCGAAGAAGTTCAGCAATGGCGTGTGATGGGGGATCCACAGGACGATTCGGGTTCACCGCAAAGGGGCAAAGGGGCAAAGGACGCAGAGGATTGGAAGGTAGGCGGCCTGCGTGAGGTAGTGCGTCTCGATGCGGAGGAGGCAGAGACGCGCAGATAGGTGATGGGCGAGAAAGGGACGCCTTTGCGATGGTGGACGGTGGCGGGCGTGTGGGTTTTATCGCAAAGCAGCAGAGCAGCAAAGAGATTGGAGGTATGCGTTGAGGCGCTCACGCCGTTGCGCCTGCTGTGGCGATGGCAGATGAAGCGAGGTATCGCAGCGTGGTCTGAAACTCCTCACATCCAAACACGCCGGCCAGAGGCCAGCGCTCCCAGGGCCTGCGAGGCTCATCAAACCACACTCTTCTTTGCTGCTCTGCTGCTTTGCGACAAACCCCATGCAGCCAGCATCCCCGCCGAACGTGGAAACCACGGAAGAGCCAACCTGCGCGTCTCTGCCTCCTCCGCATCGAGGCATACCCACCTCCCGCAGGCAATACCTTTCCAATCCTCTGCGTCCTTTGCGTCTTTGCCCCTTTGCGGTGAACCGGAAGCGTCCATTGACGCGACCACCCGCACGCCCCCAATAACTCTTAACCCATAACTCCCCTACCCCCTGCTCATCATCATGGCCGCGACGACATACAGCACCTTGCAGCCCAAGTGCAGGAGCTGGTCCGTATGGTAGCTGGTGATGCGTTCGCACTTCACGGCATCGATGATGAAATGCAGAATGGTTTCCGCGAGGGCGAAGAAGACATTTCCCGTGATCACCCAGACAAAGCCGGCATGGATGAGGCTGTGGGCCAGCAGGCAGTGAATCCAGAGCGTGGGCGGGAAGTCGCGGCTCTGGGCCGGGTGCTTCACGTGGCGGTTCTTGTGAATCGCGAGGAAGTCACCCTGCAGCGGATAGTCTGCCAGGGAATGGCCAATGGCCAACGCGAACAGCAGCACCAGGCCTTGCACAAGAGTCTGGGGGTGCTGCGTGAATTCGAGCATGGCCGGATTCATTTCATGGACGCATGGAATGGCAAACGGAAAATTGCATGAACAGGCTGGATTTCAGCCGGGACATGCGGGTGCTCCGTGGTCATTGCAGGCGGGAGACTGGCGGGCACGCGGGAGTCCATGGGTCCTTGAGGTGCATCACACCATGGCAGAGCCGGGCATCAGCGGGTGATGTCCTGCCGTGGAGTTCCGCGCGCGCCGGTGCTAGATTTGGTGCATCATGGCCACCTTGTCATTCGTCTCACGGAGACGGCGGCTCAATGTGCTGGAAATGCCGATGAGCAGGTGGGAGGCCGGGAGCGGGCTCACATTCATGAAGTCCTCCAGGCTCTGCCGGTCGATGCGCCAGATCTGGGAAAACTCAATGGCAGTCACCGTGGCGCTGGCCAGGCCTGGGTGGAAGATATTGATCTCACCGATGGTCTCGCCGGGTCCGATGCGGCCCAGAAGCACCGGGCGCCCGCTGCGGGTGGTGGTGGCATGCAGCGTGCCACTGATCACGTAGAACAGGGAGTTCTGCTGGTGTCCCTCTTCAATCAGCACCTGGCGCTCATGTACCGGGAGGAATTCTCCATAGCTGCTCAGGAGCAGGCGGTCGTCGTCGCCGAGCGGTTCGATGATGCCCTTGGCAGGGAGTTCCGGAGTCGAAAATTCGGCGCTCATGAGAGTGAATTGAGATTAATGAAATTCGAGCCGCATTTTTGCAGGATGCATGAGACAGAGGCAAGCAAAGAAACGACCATCAGGCGTGGTAATTTCAATTTGAAGGATTTGGCGGGCGTCCATGCAAGCACTTGCTTGAATCCTGGCAGGCCAGAAACTCCCATCAAAACTGTCCACCACCACCCTTCCGACATCTTGGTACTGTCTGCACCTAAATTCTTCGACTTGTCGCCAGAGCCCCGAGGGACGGCCTGACCGGCTCCCATCGCGTCGGGGAGGGTTTGCGCAAAAGTTTCCGGGCATGGTTCTCGGCGGTGGAGAAGACCGCCTTGTACACCTCGCAGTAGGGGTCTTTCTTCACTAGACTGCCGGTGGCGCTGTAGGCGCGTACCGGGCAGCCCCCATGGCAGATGGAGAGGTAGCGGCACTCCAGGCAATCCTCGTCCTCCACGAGCCTGCCCGGTCGCTCCACAAAGGCCCGGCGCGCGGGGCTGGTCTCCAGCATCCGGGAGAGGCTGGGTTCCTGAAACAGATTCCCAAAGAAGTACTCCGGGTAGCTGGTGACCCAGCAATCGCACTGCGCCACGGTCCCCTTCGAGTCGACAGAGATGAACTGGTTTGAGCAATTCTCCTTCCAGATGCAAGGCAGGCGAGCCGCACGCCCCTCAAAGTGGTCCATGAGCGCATCGAAGGGACCGAGCTTCACCCCGCGGTCGTAGCCGTCCCTCATCCAGATGTCGAAGAGGTCCACGAGGAATGCGGCGAGCTGGCCATTCTCCAGGCGGAACTGGCCCTCCACCTCATGCGCCGGGCCACCGGGAAAGGGGGTATTCACCTGGAAGTTCTCCAGTCCCAATACTTCCGTGTAGTAGCGGTAGAAGGCCTCCGCCCCCACATCGATACTGCCCTGATGCAGCACGGCGATGACGCCGATCTGGATGCCGTCCCGTCGGGCTTCGGCCAGCCGCTTGGTCCAGAGGTCCGTGTAAGCCTCCGCGCTGCCGCTGAAGAGCTTCCGGTGCGGGTTCGGGTAGTCCATCGAAGTGCCCAGCTCCCCTTGAAAGAGGCCGAGGATGACCTCTTTCCAAGCGGAGGAGTAGCTGATGAGATTCGTCTGGAGGTAGTGTGTGAAGCGCCTGCCAGCCTCGTGTGCGGCCCGGGCCATGTAGGCGCCGGTGTCCGCGAACCACTGCGGCCCCATGAGCATGGCCTCCCCACCCTGCCAGTAGATCTCGCACTCGTCATAGCCCGCATGCTTCATGTGCTCCAGCAGGCGCTTCGTGAGGAGTGGCACCATGAGCCGGGAGAGGCGGTGCTTTTCCTTGTGCTCAAAGCAGTAGTCACAGGCGACGTTGCACTCGGACGTCGGCAGCAGGATCACACTGAAGACACGATCGCTCATGAGGTGAGGGTGGATTCGAGCATGGGCTCCTTCTCTGCCAGCGCCGCGCGCATCTCATCTGCGGCCTGCTTCAGCCGGTCGAAGAGCGGAATGATGCCCGCAGCGCAGGAGTAGTTTTCATCCGGCCACTTGAAGTATCCCTGGCACATCCCCAGCCAGGGGCACAGGGCACACTCGGCGCCCGAGTCCAGCAGGTGCGTCACATGCCGCTCCACGAAACCCGCCGGCGTGACCACGGTATCCATTTCAGAAAATACCTCCGCCGTGCGTGGCACCCGCACATGCCCCTTTTCATCACGCCGCGGAAACATGGCGGGCTCCTCCTGCAGGATTCCCCACAAGTCGCCGGGGTGATGCCCGTGGAAATGGGACAACACCGAGTGGAAAAACTCCACGGGCGCATCCACCATGGGATCGTAGAGATACAGGGACAGAGCCTCATCCAGCTCCGCCAGCGCCGCGCCCACCGGTTGCCCGGGCAGGAGACGTACCGGCAGGCCGATGGACGTGGCCAGCTTCAGCGCCTTCAAAAATCCGGGACGCACCGGCATGGTAACCCCAATCGGACGGGCATGCGAGGCGTCCACCAGCCGATAGAGGCGGCTGAACTCCTCCAAGGGGTCCTGCATCAGCACATCCAGTGAAAGGGCGTCATGGCGTTGCGCGACGGCCCTCCACAGTTCCAGGTCATCCAGCAGTCCCCGGACCTCAATCCACTCAAGCCCCTCCGGAGACTCATCCAGCAAGGCCAGCAACTCCGCTGGCGTGGCAACAGAAGCCACCCAGCGGGAGTGCGCATTCGTGGAGGGAGGAGCCGTCTGGGCAGGCCAGATGGTGATAGCATCCCGGTACAGGTCTCCTCGCTCTCCACGCATGCGCGTTTCCTTCTACTCCGGCCCCCCAAAGACCGGCCTAGGTTTGTCTATTTACCCATGAACCACCAACACACTACCAAGCACCAATTACCAACTACCAACGATTGATCCAGCCACCGCCGCCCACGCGACGATTGATCCATCCGCCACCACCACCTCCGCGGCCGTTGAGCCAGCCGCCAGCGCGGTTTACCCAGCCCCCGCGGCCATTGATCCAGCCTCCGCCACCATAACGCCGGTTCACCCAAGCACCGGCCTGGGCGGAACCCGCAGAGCCCAGCCACGCTGCGCCCGTAGCAGCCGCCACGGCAGCGGCGGACCACCTGCCCACGGCACGCAGGCATTCCCTGCGATCCATGGCCTCGCGGTCCTGCGGCGAAACCTCCTCGGTGTTCATCTCCTTGCCAGAAGTCTCTTCATTCATGGCCATGCCTCCAGAATGGTTGGGATCGCTTATTTCTTCTCCTCACCGCTCGTGAGCGTGGAGAAGTGCAGGGAGAAAATTTTCCACGCTCCCTCCTCCTTCGCGGCCGTGATGGAAATGTTCAGCGGGAGGGATACTTCCTTGCCCTTCAGCTTCCCATTCACGTTTCCGCTGGCCATGAGCCAGCCCATGTCCCCGTTGAGCCCGCCAAACTTGTGCTGGTACTCAAACTGCTGCTCGCCCTTGTCAAAGGACTCAAAGAAGTGCGTGTAGGCATCCTTCAGCTCTTCTGTCCCGCTCCAGATTTCACCCGGACCGGTGCCCATGACGGCTCCTTTTTTGGCAAATGTCTTGAGCACACCTTCGAGGTCGTGCCCCTTCAGGGCTTCATCGTGGGCCTTCAGCAGGGCCTTGACCTTTTCCAGTTCCGGATTGACTGCGGAGCCCTCCTCCGCCGCGGGTACCTTCGTGGTGCTGGCAGCTGCGTACGCCAGTCCTGTAAGCGCAGAGAGCACGGCTGTTCGACGTCTCATGGCAATAAGGATTTTGTTCCCCGAAATTCCACCACGAACGAGGGTGAATCTCCATCTAAAAAACCACCGAGGCCGCGGCTTCACCCTATCCATGGAGTAGAAATGATGGGGATTCTGCAACATGGGCGCACCCCGGCCCTAAAACACCGTGCTTCAGGGCAAATTTGGACACTACAGAAAGAAACTCCACCCCGCCAGGGCGGCCCGGAAATTTCACTGGATTTCAGTAGCATACCCATACAGAATCGACCTCCCCCATCCCAAGCCCACACCAATACATCGCCAAATCATGTCCGAAGAGAGCAACGACCGTTCATTCCGCCTCGATCTCGCTTTTGCCCACCTGCTTCTCCGCCTCTGGGTAGCTGAGCGTCTCATCATGGCCGGCGTCGACAAATTCCGCAAAGGCGCGACCGCGGACGGCGCCACCTTCAACATGGAAAATTACAAGGCCAAGAGCGCGCAGATCGCGGATCTCATGGCCAGCAACAGTTTCCTGCCCAAGTGGATGTGTGAGCAGTATGCCATGGGCATCGGCTTCGCCCTCCTCGGCGTAGGCGCCTGGGTCCTCATCGGTCTCTTCACCGAGTTCAGCCTTCTGGCCGCCGGCCTCGTCTTCCTGTCCCTCGGCTTCGGCCTGGCAGCCCTGCCGGACGACACGGAAGTGGTCTACATCGGCGTTTCCATCCTGATCACCGCCACGGCGCTCATGACCGCCAAGGCCAAGCAGATCTCGCTGGATGGTCTTCTCTTCCGTCGCAAGGCAGACTAAACGCTGCCCGCGATTGCCTGTCTCATTTACGTTACGTGAAGTGAAGTGCCACTCGAACGCATGAACGCCACTCCCCTTTCTTCTGAGCCATCCGGTCTTTCCCGTTTCATGGACCGGCGCGGCTTCATCCGCACCAGCGCCGCCGCAGCCGGCGGTGGCCTCCTGCTGGCCACCAGCAAGAGCGCCATGGCCCAGGCCAGCGCTGCCGGTCGCAAAATCAAATGCGCCCTCGTGGGCTGTGGCGCCCAGGGCGACGCCCTGCGCACCGCCTCCAAGACCGTCGACGGCATCCACTGGGTGGCCGTGGCGGACATCTGGAAGTACAACCGCACTCCGATGGCCCGCCGCATGGCCCTGGAGAACAAGCATCAGGTCGAAGGCGCGGTGAACGAGTACGAAACCATCGAGGAACTCCTGGACAAGGAGACCTCCATCGAGGCCGTCTTCGTCGCCACCCCGGACTTCCTGCACGCCCCCTTCTCCCGTCTTGCCCTCGAGAAAGGCAAGTCCGTGTACTGCGAGAAGATGATGTCCAACACCATCGAAGGTGCTCGCGACATGGTGAAAGCCGGTCGTGAGAACAAAGGCATCTTCCAGATTGGCCACCAGCGCCACAGCAACCCGCGCTACATCAACCTGCGTGACAATGTCATCCGCAAGAATGAGCTGCTCGGCCGGGTAACGCACTGCTACGGCCAGTGGAACCGCGGCGTCTCCGCCTCTGTGCCCCTCGGCGTGCCGAAGAATCAGGACATCCCGCAGGAGATGCTGAGCAAGTACGGCTACGTGGACATGCTCCAGTTCCGCAACTGGCGCTTCTTCAAGCAGTACGGCGCCGGCCCCCTCTCCGACCTCGGTGCCCACCAGATTGACATGTTCAACTGGATGTATGACGCCACCCCGGTGTCCATCATCGCCACGGGCGGTGTGGACTACTACGATGGCTCCACGGGTGAAGACGGCCAGCCGAAGGCCAAATTCGAGCTGCCGGACAACGTGATGTGCCTGTATGAGTTCAAGCTCCCCTCCGGCACCATGCGCGCCTACTACCAGGTGCTCACCACCACCGGTTCCCAGGGCTTTTATGAGAAGCACATGGGCGTGAAGGGCTCCGCGATCATTTCCGAGGCTGCCATGTACAACCAGGTGTACGCCGAGCCCGGCAACGACTGGACGAAGTTCAGCGAAGGTCCGAAGCCCTTCATCGCGAAAGCGCAGGACAAGATCAAAAACAAGTTCTGGGAGCAGAGCCGCAACTGGGAAAAGCCCAAGCCCCCGTCCTATACCAAGGTGTCCGCCGCAGACGTCCGCGAGAGCAAGGCGCTGGACCAGTGGGAGCTCAACGTGACGCTCGACGAGCGCCCGCACGCTCCGCACATCCGGAACTTCATCGAGTCCGTGCAGACAAACGACCCGAAGCACCTGACTTGTAATGTGATGGATGCCTTCAAGTCCTGCGTGACCGTGCTGAAGGCGTACGAAGCCATCGAAAAGGGCGCCAAGGTCGTGTTCACCCCCGAAGACTTCACTGTGGCCTGAGAACCATCCTCCCTGAGCCATCCAACCTGAATCTCCAAACGCAAAAATGAAACTGAAGACCGACATCCTCCTTATTGCCGGCGGCCTTGTGGCAGCCTCCCTCGCCCTCTCCTCGTGCGGAGAGCAGAAGCCCGCCTCCCCCTCCGGTGATGCAGCCAAGACCGAAGCGACCGCTCCCGCCGCTGGCGGTGGCGCCTCCGCTGCGGCTCCTCCCGCCAACGTGCCTGCGGGCGAGCTGGTGGAAATCAAGCCCAGCTATCCGAAGGCCATGTTCGTCGGTACGCCCGTGCCTGTCGGCGACATCCCGAACCTGGAAAAGGCTGACCCGGAAGCCGTGAAGGCCCGCCTGAACTTCAGCCTTCCCAAGGGCACGGAAAACGTGGCCAAGGGCAAGACCGTGACCAGCTCCGACCCGCTGCCGATCATCGGTACGCTGGACCTCGTGACGGACGGTGACGCGGATGCCGCAGACGGCTGCTACGTGGAACTCGCCCCTGGCCACCAGTGGGTGCAGATCGACCTCGGCGCCGAGTACGACATCTGGAAAATCCTCCTCTGGCACTTCCACAAGCAGGCCTCCGTGTACTTCGACGTGAACGTGCAGGTCAGCAATGATCCGAAGTTCGAGACCGGCGTGACCAGCGTGTACAACAGCGACCACGACGACAGCTCGAAGCTCGGCAAGGGCCCTGACCTCGCCTACACCGAAACCAACCACGGCCGTCTCATCGACGCCAAGGGCACCAAGGGCCGCTATGTGCGCCTCTGGAGCAACGGCAACACCGCAAACGAAATGAACCACTACATCGAAGTGAGCGTCTACGGCTCGCCTGCGAAGTAAGGTTGATGCTTCTCAAAGCAGATTGATTCTTCAAACAAACAAAGCGCCGGGGGGGAGACTCCGGCGCTTTGTTTGTTTGAAGGGGGTGCCGGTGCTGAGGGGTTGGGTTGGTTGGCGAAGGGTGTTGGGTGTGGCGGGCTGCATTGGATCAAACGCAGAGACACAGAGACGCAGAGGAACTTCGGAGCCTGAGGGCTGCGAGTGTGGAAGGCGGAGTCCGGAGTCCAGCGTTCACATGGCGAACAATGCGGAACACGGAACCAACCGAGAACCCAGAACCCAGAACCCAGAACGGCAATTCTCAGTTTCAGTCTCCGAAGTTCCTCTGCGTCTCTGTGTCTCTGCGTTGAACACCCTGCACACAAACTCACCCATCATAGATGCTCCCATACGCAGGTAAATTTGTACCTGCTGAACCCCAAGCCCCTCGCGAAGGGACTCGCGAGCTACGTTGAACTACGCAGCCCGCTCCGCACCTTCTCCAGCACCTCATCAAACGCATCCTGCCACTGCCGCACGCCGGTATTCTCCAGCAGCCACTGCCGACCTGCCGCACCCATGGTACGACGCTCCTCCGCAGACATCGCTTCGAGTCTCATCACATCCTCCGCAAGTGCAGCTTCATTGCCCGGCTCATGCAGCAGCCCTGTTTTTCCATGCTGCACTGTTTCCGTGAGACCTCCTGAAGCGGCGGCGAGCATGGGCTTGGCATAGTCATACGCCTCATAGGTCACGAGGCCCAGGGGTTCCCACCACAAAGAAGGCGCGAGCATGGCCCGGCAGTGGCGCAGCACTTCAGTCTTCTGCGCGCTCTCGATGAGGCCTAGGTGATGGATGTCCTGGTGCTTCGCGACGGCGGTGCGCACTTCGTTTTCCAGCGGACCTTCACCCCCAATCCAGAGATGCGGCGTGTTTGCGCCGAGCTTCTCGCGAAGGATATCCCACGCACGCAGCAAGGTGGTGACACCCTTCACATCCACGAGCCGCGCGAGGAAGAGGTAGTAGCCCCTGTCATCCGTGGCCACCGGATTCGGCATGACGTCCCACGAGTGGCGCAGGGCAAAGACGTGCTCCGCCGGAAGGCCCGCACCGTGCACCAGTTTGTCCCGCAAGAACTCAGAGATGCACACCCAGGCCTTCACACTCTGCAGCCACCCGGAGCGATGCAGGCGGCGCAGTACCATGGCCATGATGGCGGACTTCAGGCGCGAGCCCTGCCACACCCCGGCCTGCACTTCACGGCGGAAGTCACCGCGCAAGGCCTCTTCCGGGAAGACGCCATTCGCATAGAGCGTGCCGCTGATGGAGAAGGGTCGGAAATTGTGCATGTACTGGATCACCGGCACGCCCAACGTCTGCGCCGCGTGGTACAGAGATGGTGAGCCGACGGGATACACGTTGTGAAACAGCGCCACATCTGGATGGAACTTCTCCACCGCTTTTGTGAAGCGCTCACGACTCTCATGATTGTAGAAGGTCCGTCGAAGCTGGCCGAACTTCCCCGGCGCGCCGGGGTCCAGCCATTCCTTGCTCTCGAAGAAGCAGCGCCCCATCTCATGCCGCTCACCCAGGTGGCGGTAGATGCGGTCCACGGACTTCTCCTCGCCCCCCATGTGGACGTAGCGGTTGAAGACCTGGAGGATGCGCATGCGTGTCGTGGTTCCCTTCGCCCATGAAACGCGGGATGCGTGGCGGGGAAAGCGCAAAGTTTTGGGAGTGTGGCGGGAAGGAAGCAGACGATATCACGCCATAGGGACGCTTCCGGTTAACCGCAAAGGGGCAGAGAGGCAAAGGTCGCAGAGGATTGGAAGGGTATTGCCTGCGGGAGGTGGTGCGTTTCGTTGCGGAGGAGGCAGAGGAACGGAGAGGACGCGAGGAAAGGACGACTGCATGCTGAGCACGCAGGCTTTGTTTTATTGCAAAGCGGCCAAGTAGCGAAAGCAGCAAAGAATTTCCAACGGAGGTTAGGCCTCCAGCCTGACGGTCCGGTCTGTGAATGTCTTGAGGTGCGGGCCTCTATCTGGTCAGGAGACCAGGCTTCCTTTCTGACTGATGGGCAACCTCCCTGTCCTTTGCTGCTTGGCTGCTTTGCGATAAAACCAACCCGCCTCACCCCGGCGACCAACTCAAAGTCATCCCTACCACACATCCCCCGCCGCGACTCTGCCTCCTCTGCTTCGAAGTGCACCACGTCCGGCGTATCCATCACCTCCCCCACTCCATCCCAAGGTCCTTTGCGTCCTTTGCCCCTCTGCGTCTTTGCGGTTAAGCGGAAACGGCCTTGTGATGTAATCGGAAAAGGGAGGGGTTGCTGTCGGGTCGGAAGACCCAACTACCACGTCAGGCCGGAAGGCCCAACCTCCGTTGAGAGCTTCTTTGTTGTGCGAACGCTCTGCTTTGCGATTCCACCTGTACGCGCCTCTTGACCCCGCCGCGCAGCACGCGAAACATAGTTCTCTCCTCCTTCCTCATTCTCCCTTTCCTCATGGCTTCCAGCAGCAACTCCCCTCGCATTCTCGTCACCGGCGGCGCCGGATTCATTGGCTCGGCACTGGTGTGGGCGCTCAATCTGCGGGGACATGAGAACATCCTCGTGACCGACCGCCTCTCGACGGACGAGAAATGGAAGAACCTGGTGGCACTGAAGTATGCCGACTACCTGGACGCCGATGATCTGCTGAAGGCTGTCGAGACCCGGCCGGATCACCTGGGCAAGTTTGATGTGGTGTATCACCTCGGCGCGAACTCGGCCACCACCGAGCGCGACTCGCACCACCTGATGAAGAACAACTTCGAGTACACGAAGACCCTCGCGCACTGGGCACTTGGCATGGGCGCCCGCTTCGTCTACGCCTCCTCCGCTGCGACCTATGGCGATGGCGCCTATGGCATGGATGACAAGATGGAGGACATCGACGTGCTGCGCCCGCTGAACATGTACGGCTACTCGAAGCACCTCTTCGACCAGTATGCCCGCCGCGCCGGCATCGACCAACGCATCGTGGGATTGAAGTACTTCAACGTCTACGGCCCGAATGAAAATCACAAGGGCGACATGCGCTCCGTGGTGAACAAGGCCTTCGCCCAAATCCAGAACGAGGGCAAGGTGCAACTCTTCCGCAGCCACCGCCCCGACTACGGCGACGGCGAGCAGATGCGCGACTTCCTCTATGTGAAGGATGCGGTGGACATGACCATCTTCCTCGGCACCAACCCGGACGTGGGCGGCCTCTGCAACCTCGGCTCCGGCAAGGCCCACTCCTGGAAGCAGCTCGTGAGCGCCATCTTTGCCGCTCTGGATCTGCCGGTGAACATTGAGTTCGTGGACATGCCCGCCCACCTGCAGGCGAAGTACCAGTACTACACCTGCGCGGATATCAGCAAACTGCGCTCCGCCGGCTTCAACGGCACCATCACTGAGCTGGACGTCGCCGTGAAGGACTACGTGCAGGGCTACATGGCACCGGGAAAATTGCTCGGGGATTAGGGCAATTACTTCGCTAACGAAGTAATTGACAAACATTGGTTTTTCCTGATGGATGGGCGCGTGAAACTCCCATCACTTTCCAAGTATTTTCTGTACGGTGGCCTTTTGCTGGTTTTGCAGGTAGCGACACCCAACCTGGTTCAGGGACAGACGATATATTCCAACGAGTCCGCGAGCCTCCCAAAGGCGAAATACACTTCGAGCTCCAACGTCCACATGGTCGGTGGCGATGTGAGAGAGCCTTTTTTTCAATCACGGTTGGGGAAAAAGATCGTCTTGGAAATCGCCCCGTTCTCGGAGGTGTACGGCGTTCACCTCACGCTGACGAACACGAGGCTCGTGGCGACCAACGTCACCTTTCGAAACTGTAGCATTGTCGTCGCTGAAAACGGAGCTGCGGACCTCACCGGCTGCTTCCTCGAGACAACCAAAGTGGGGACCAAAGGAGCGTTCTACAGGAGCTCCCCCCTGCCCGTTTCAGGTTACCCGCACTCTGGAACGTGGATCCTTCTCAAGGACTGTATCTTGAGCGAAACCGAGTTGTCCTATCTGCGGCCCGCTACAGGAAATGGGACGAACCTCGAAGGCACCTTCCAGCTGGAGCAGTGCACTGTCTACGGTCCTTCGTCGACTCTGCCCGACGTTCCCCTGACCGATAGCTTCCGGGAGTATGTGAAGCACAACGAACTGAAACTCAAAGCCTGCAAATTCACAGATCTCGTTCTCGACACCGCCATGCTTGCCATTTCGGAAGACTGCATTTTCGAGAATTGCCGGCCCGGGGATGGGGCGAAGGCACTCAGTATTCCAGGAGTCGAGACCCTGCCAGTCAGCGCAAAATTTATTCCAGCTACGAGTGCCGGTGAGGTCGCGGCAAAATATCCACAGCTCCGCTTTACGTCCTCATCCCTTGGCAAAGTGGGCTCTTCAGTGGCGCATACAGCTACACAAGGCGTGGTGAAGCTCGTCAACCAGCCTCCCGCGGGTTCTCTGAGGGAAAATTTCCTTCCAACAGCCTTGGTGCAGACGACTCCACAGGAGAGCAGGACGAACCCCACTGGCACTCCGAACGAACCCGCCAAAGAGGCCGAATTTACCGGATCGACCACTGGCACCATGGGAGCTCCCGACAGCGGGCTCAAGCTCAAACAAACCGCCGTGAACGGCCTGCTCATCATGTCCCTCGCCAGTGGCGAAGCGGGCAGCGCAGCCAGAATGAGCGCGATTGCCCTTCCTGAAGCGGACAACGCCGGGAATTCCACCCTGCGCTTCAACCAGCCCGTGGGCCCAATGATGGGCAAGGCCCTGGAAGAGGTGACCAAGTTCACCCAGCTCAATTCCAATGGCTGGCCCAAGGGACACGCGATCGAGATCTCGTTTGCGGACAAGTATTCCAACAAGGATGGCCCTTCCGCTGCCGTGGCCTGTGCCCTGCTGCTGCACTCGCTCATCTCTGGGAAGGAACTCGACCCGAACTTCGCGGTCACCGGCGACATGAATGCGGATGGAAGTGTGCAGCCCATCGGCGGAGTCGCTGCAAAAATCCGCGGCGCCACGAAAGGTCAGTGCAAGCTGATCGGCATTCCGGTAAGAAATGAATCATCCCTCCCCGACCTGCTGCTCATGGATGGGCCCACTCCCTTTGCCAGCATCCAGATCTTCGGCATTGGAGAGTTCAAGCAAGCCGAAGCCCTTGCCCTGGCACAGAAACCTGAGACCACCCAGGCGGCGATCGCTGAGATGAATCAAGTGCAGGAGCTGCTGATGCGCAGTCCGGCACAGATGGGCTCCTGGCTGCGCAACCAGCACGTGATTGCGAAACTTCAGCAGGTGCTCAAGAACGCGCCGAACAATCTCTCCGCGAAATACCTGCTCATGTATGCCTCCGGCAAACTTCCGCAGACCCTTTCCCTGGCGGGCTCCATTGTTGCCATCGACAACTCGGCCGGAGACCTGATCTCCACGATCAAAACGAGCAAGGGAGACGCTTTCAACAACATCGGGAAGTCCTCCTTGGGCAGCAGCCTGACACGCCTGCAGGGACTCCGCGCCCGCTGTGACGCACGGGCACGCCCGTATGCAGATGCCATCATCAATTTCGGCACGGCCGTGAAGGAGGCCATGGACCGCCCCGCCCAGACGGGACCGCGAGCCATGGAATACCGGGTCAAGATTCGCGGTGCTGCCAGTTCGGTGGAATCCGAATTGAGCCGACTGCTCAACGACCCCACCGTACGCGAGGAACTGGAGGGTTGAGGACTTCTCCACATGGGAAGAGCAATTGACAATCTCTCGTTTTTCCTGATGGATGGCAGGGTGAAATGCCGGGCAATTTTCTGGAAAATTCTTGGGCCCGTGGTTTGCGGCCTCGTGGCCGTGTCGCCTCTTGAGGCGCAGAGCACATCCTCGTGTCTTTTTTACAACTCGTCCCAAAACATCCAGGCTGCCCGGTATGATTCACCTGAGCCGTTTTGGATTCATGGAGGTGACGTGCAGGCCGGGGAGCCGGGCGCTTTCCAGGCACAGCGCATTGACATCACCATCGCGGAGGACACGGAGTTTCACGGCGTCGCCCTGACCTTCTCCAATGCCAATGTCCGTGCAAAGAAGGTGCTCTTCAAAGGCGGCACGATCGAGGTCGCGAACGGGGCGCGGCTCATGTTTGAGGACTGCATCTTTGATGGAGTGACCTTCTCCGTGGGTGAACCCCTGCCCACCCAGGTCACGAACGAGGCTCCCGAGGTGGTGTTTGAGAAATACCGCGGCCACCTCTCGATGAAAAACTCCGTGCTGCACAAGGTGCTCTTCCAGGTGAAAGGTGGCGCAAGTGCCTTGGTGGGTCTGAAGATGGAGCAGTGTACCGTGCATGGTCCGGACTCACTGCTGCCAGTCATGGATGTGAAGGCGGGATTCCTGGAAGAGGCGAAGCGCAACCAGACCGAGGTGGTCGGGTGCGCCTTCCACCAGTGCTCCTTCAGTCCGGCCTTTCTGGCGGTGACGCGCGGCAGTGCGTTTGACAATTGCTCGCTCATCTCCGGTTTGCCCATGGACGGGTTGCCCACGGGAGTCCAGGTATCCGCCACGTTCACGCCCACTGAGAGCGCACAGCAAATCACAGCCCAGCTCCCCCAGTTTGTCATCACTCCCTTGAGTCCTGCCGTGGTGACAGGAGCCGGCCTTGGCTACTCGATTGCGGGCGGCGAGGTGACCCGCAATTCCCTGCCCCCCACCCTGGCCTCGGTAAGGCTTGCGGCCATGCTGCCTCCTGCGGCTCGCCGGGGCCCTGTACCTGTCATGGCCTCGGTGCCCGCGACACCCCCGGGTGCCAATCCTGTGTCCATGCCGTCCCGCGAGCCCGTGCCGATGTATGAGCCTGCACCGGTTTCCTCTTCACCTTCGGTTCCGCCTATGGTGACAGGCACTCCAGGCCTGGGATTAAAAAGCAAGCAGACGAGTGTGCATGGCCTGCTCATCATGTCCCTGGCAGCGGGCGAAGCTGGGGCCGCCTCCAAGATGGCCGCGATTGCCCTCCAGAATGGAGGCACCAGCCCTGCGGTGGTCCAGTTCAACCAGCCTGTGGGCGAGATGATGGACAAGGCCCTGGCAGAGGTCATCAAGTTCACCCAACTCAACAACAACGGCTGGCCCGAGGGATACCAGATCGAGCTCTCCTTCGCCGACAAGTATTCCAACAAGGATGGCCCGTCTGCCGCCGTGGCCTGCGCTCTGCTCCTGCACTCGCTCTTCACGGGAAAGGAGCTTGACCCGACCTTTGCCGTCACTGGTGATATGAATGCGGATGGCACCGTGCAACCCATCGGCGGAGTCGCGGCCAAGATTCGCGGCGCCACGAAGGGGCACTGCAAGCTGGTGGGCATCCCTGTGAAGAACGAAGCATCCCTCCGCGACGTGCTGCTCATGGATGGACCGGCGCCGTTTGCCAGCATCCAGATCTTCAGCATTACCAAGTTCGGCGAAGCGGAGGCGCTCGCCCTGGCGCAAAAGCCGGCGGCCACCCAAGCGGCGATCTCTGAAATGAACCGCGTGCAGGAAGTACTGATGCGGAACCCCGGACAGATGGGCTTGTGGCTGCGTAACCAGCACGTGATTGCGAAGCTCCAGCAGGTGCTCAAGGACGCGCCCAACCATCTCTCGGCCAAATACCTTTTGATGCATGCCTCAGGAAAAGCTCCCCTGACGCTTTCCCTGGCGGGCTCTCTCACCACCATCGATGACAACGCCGGTGAACTGCTTGCTGCCATCAAGAGCAACAGGGGTGAGGCCTTCGACAGCATGGGGAAGTCTTCGGTGGGCAGCAGCCTGACCCGCCTGCAATCCGTGCGCGCCAAGTGCGACGTACGAGCAAGACCCTACGCGGATGCCATCATCGACTTTGGCACCGCGGTGAAGGAGGCGCAGGACCGCCCAGCCCAGACCGGCACCCGGGCCACGGAATACCGGAACAAGATTCGTGGCGCAGCGGCCTCCGTGGAGGCGGCCATGAACCGCCTGATGAATGACCCGACCGTCCGGGAAGAACTGGACCAGTAGCCCTCCGATTACGTGCCCCGGACCTCCGGGCAGTCTGCACGAGGGTCGAACAAAATAATTTTTTCAGCGGTGTGTCCGCGCTCCGTACTAATAGATACGGGGCGAGGCGAGGATTCCCGACTGAATCAGTCGGGAATGTGCTGCGGAATGTGTTGTACTCACCCCAAAAACCCCTAAGATTGCCTCCGGCCTGAGCCGGAAACTATGTTCGATTTTATCAAACGGTCGCGTCTGACCCGGCAGGGCCTGTCTTGTGGAAAGACGCGTCGCAAGCACCTCGACAGCGAAGTCTGGGAAGTACTGCGGGAGAACCCGATTGTAGGCATCGCCATTTTTGCCGCCGGCTTCCTGGTGACGACGCCACTTCTGGGGGCGCTGGCCGAGAATCTGCCTGCGGCGGCCGGGGTGAGTCCGGTGTTCATCGCGGCCGTGTTCCTCACTGCCGTGCTGCATTGGGCATTTGGTTTTCCGGACCACCTGCGCACCAATGGGACCGCGCTGCTGATGCTTTCCGCCTTGGGGCTGCATCTTGCCCTGGTGGGTGCGGTGCTCAGCTATGCACACCACCGGACCTGGACGCCGGACTATGCGATCTTCCTTGTGCCCCATGCCCTGGCCCCCATGATTTTGTGCATGCTGGGGGGACGTCGGCTGGGCTTTTTCGGCGCTCTCTATGCCGCCATCCTCGGGGCGCCCCTGGTCCCCTCCCCGTCTGTGTTGTCCTTCATCGCGGCAGCCATGGCGATAGGGTTCTTTGGCGTGTTCGTCACGCGCAAGGTACGCCGCCGCAGCCGCCTGCTGACCAGCGGGGTGTATCTGGGCCTCTTTGCCACGGGCATGATGATCGTCTTCGGCCAGATGCCCATGGCGGTGACAAAGGGCCGTGAAGCCATCACCATGGCCGCTCCGCTCTTCTGCGGTATCCTTTCCGTGATGGTGGCAGGCGCGGTGCTGCCAGCCTTTGAATCCCTCTTCCACCGTACCACGGCCATTTCCTGGCTGGAGCTGGGCGACCTGAACCACCCGCTCATGAAGCGTCTGAGCATGGAGGCACCGGGCACCTACCACCACTCGCTCGTGGTGGCGAACCTCGCGGAAGCCGCGGCGGAGTCCATCGGAGCGAATGCGACGATGTGCCGCGTGTGCAGCTATTTCCATGACATCGGGAAGCTCACGAAGCCGGAGTACTTCATCGAGAACATGGACCCGGAGAACAATCCGCACGATGACCTCACGGCGCGCATGAGTGCACTGGTGCTGATCGCGCACGTGAAGGACGGGGTGGACATCGCCATCAAGCACAGCCTGAACAGTGCAATCATCGATGTCATCGAGCAGCATCATGGGAACTCGCTCGTGTACTATTTCTACCGCCGCGCGCTGGAGCAGAAGAAGGAGGCGCTGAAGCTCGTGGAAGAGGACAAGGCTCGGCAGGACGACGTGCCGGATGTCAGCGAAGACGGATTCCGCTATCCGGGACCGCGTCCGCAGACCAAAGAAAGCGCCATCATCTCCCTGGCAGATGCCGTGGAGAGTGCGAGCCGCACGCTGTCCAAACCCACGCCCAACCGGGTGGAACAACTGGTGGATGACATTGTGCGCAACCGCCTGCTGGACCATCAGCTCGATGAGTGCGACCTGACCCTGGCCGAGCTCAATGAAGTGAAGGCGAGCTTCGTGAAGACCGTCATGAGCATGATGCACAGCCGCATCAAGTACCCGAAGGAGACGCAGGACAAGACCCGTGATGAAGAGGTGCGCAAGCAGGCTCGTGATCTGGAACGCCCCTCCGAACATGGACACAGCCATCACGGCGGAGCACCCAGCGGGAAAGTGCCGGTAAGGAATAGCACGGCGGCGTAAGGGTGGTGGGACGGAGTTCTCAAGGAGCGGCGACTTCAGTCGCCGTTGTTCATGGGCCGTCGCGTTAAGTACGCGGACGATCCCGGCAGGTGACGCGAAGCGTCCTTGGACTGCGTGCAGTCCCGCACTGCGGGACCGCTTTCTAGAGTCCACAGCCTGCTGTGGCGATGGTGATACTCGCTGGTGACCTCACGCTACAGAGGAAGTGATAGGCGACTTCGTCGCGGTGAAGCGTGCAGCAGGCTGCACTTGAGGAAAGCGGCAGCAGGGCTGCGCGCAGTCCAAGGCCTTCGGCACAGCTTCTGGATCGTTATCTGACGTTCACGTAGAAGTTGGGGAATCCTTTCTCACCCGAAATGTATTTTTCAGTCTCCGAAGTTCCTCTGCGTCTCTGTGTTGAATCCAATGCACATGACCACACCCATATCCCCCAGCACACAACGCGCATGGCAGCCACGACATTCCCACGACTGCCTCCTCCCTACCTCACCTTCACCGTCACCTCACGCACGGAGAAGGCGTCCTCTCCTGAGAATACGAGGTGCAACGTCCTGCCATCCTCGCTCATCCACTTCGTGGGAAAGTCGCCATGCTCGCCGGGGCCGACGTCCCATTTTTCCGTAAAGTAAGCGGTGGTCCAGGGGCCCCAGGGTTCAGGAGCGTCGTACACAGCGAAGCCGCCGGTGTATCTGGTGTCACCGCGATCCTTCGCTCCGGCAGGCAAAGGGATGTGCTGCCACCACAGGTAGCGCTTCAGTGGCGCGCAGTACGTCATGGCGGAGCGCAGGCAGGCATCGCGATGTTTGAAAACGGGACCGCGCTGCGTGATGTCGCGCGACCACTGCGGCTGGCCAGTGGCATCGAGTTTCACGAAGAACTCCCAGGCCTCGCGCGAGGTGAGCTTGTCCTTTGGCGCGCGCATCAGGATGAAATGATCTGCAGGCGTATCGGCGAGAGGTCCATCGTGGGAGTAGGCGTACACGTAGCTATCGCGCGCGCCCGCGTAGTCCTTGCCGAAGTTCACAAAACCCATCATACCGAACTCGGCGAACTTCCACTCGGCGAAGGTCCAGGTCTTCGCATGATCACGTGACCAGGCGAGCTGCGTCTGGCCGCCTTTGTTGTCCGCATGGCCGAGCCACAGGTAGAGCGTACCCTCCACGCTGAGGATGCCCCAGCCCTTCTTGCCATCGCGGCCCTGTCCCACCTGCTCGGCAAGTGAGCGGACGTTTGCGCCAGTGAACTTGTCGGGAGTGCCGGTGACGCGGGCGAAGCCGAGGCTGAGCTTCTGTTTTACCTTCGGCACAAAGCCGGTGCCGTCTCCCCACGTGGTGTACAGCGCGTCGTCATCCGCCCATGTGAGCGGCCAGTTGTCGCCATCCTTGGCCATGCGCAGGATGGTTTCGTTGGAGGCCCACTCCATGCCGGCGATGACGGGGCTGGGTGGGTATGGGGGGTCGGCGGAGAAAGCCGTGGTGAGGGGGACGAGGAGGGTGAGCAGAAGGAGCACCACCTGAGCGCGGATACATTGAGATGGAGGCTTCATGGCTGCGAGAGAAGGCAAAGCTTGAACTCCTCGCGAAGGGACTCGCGAGCTACGTTGGTTACAGGCCATTCATCCATACTTCGAGGTGGGTGCAGCCGCTGGGTGAAGAGGGCTTGTTGGCGTCGGTGGGATCGCTGGGATTGAGACCCTGGGACTGTTCCCAGGCGTCGGGCAGGCCGTCGTTGTCTTGATCGGGCAAGGGGTCTTTGCTGGTGAGTGTGGGCCACGCATCATCCGGAATGGTCATTCTCCGACGGCCGGTGCCATCGCGCACGCCGTCGATGATGCTGCTGTCTGCGGCATCGCGTGTGGGTTTGCTGGCGCCGACGATTTCGAGGGCGCGCTTGTAGGCGTCGATGGCCTTGAGGTTTTCCTTTTCGGTGAGCGGCTCCAGAGGCAGCGGTGTTTCTCGATGGATAAGGATGCTGCCGGAGCTTGGAATGAGGAGGTCTGACTGCGGTGTCGCGGGACGTGAGACCGTGCCATCGCCAGAGACATTGCCTTCGAGGAAGAGTTCGGCCGTGCCGCCTTTGTAGATGACAAAGGCGCGATTGCGATAAGGAGCTGCGGTGTCGGGGCCGGGTTTGAGATAGTTCCCCACATAGTTCATGGAGATGCGCTCGGGCTGTTCGAGGTAACCGGCGCCCGTGTAGCCGGGACCGGAATCCCAATTGAAGAGTACGTTATGCCGGAAGTCGATACGGGGACCGGGATCGTCGGCATGTCCGGGTGAAGTCTGATAACCGCCGGGGCGAGGATTGCGTGAGCGGTTGCACGCATAGAGATTGTACAGATACGAAATGGCGCCGCGATGCGAGCCGATGATGGAGCCATACGAATGCTCCGTGAGCGCCTCCGCGATGAGGCAGTGCTGCACGGTGACGCGGTCGGAATCATTCGTGACAGAGAGGCATTCATCCGTGCTCCACGTGGCGGAGCAGTGATCCACGATGATGTCGCGGGCATCCCAGATGCTGATGGCATCCCGTTCGCTGGCCTTGGAGGTCTTGTCACCGGGGCGGCAGCGCAGGTAGCGCACGATGACATCATGCGTCGCGCCGATTTGCAGGTCGTAGCCTTTCAGGCAGATGCCATCACCGGGCGCAGTCTGACCGGCGATGGTGATGAAGGGATGCGCGATGCGGATGGGCTTCTGCAACTCGATGGTGCCGGAGACGCGGAAGAGGATGGTGCGTGGCTCGCGCATCTCCACCGCGGCGCGCAGGCTGCCGGGACCGGAGTCGTTGAGATTCGTGACGGCGATGGCATTGCCGCCGCGTCCGCCTTTGGACCACTTGCCCGCACCTTCAGCACCGGGGAAGGCGGGCAGGCGTGAGGGTGGTGTGGTTTTTTGGGCGTAGAGGGTGCTGAGAGCTGTAATGCCCCAGATGCCTGCGAGGAGAAGGAGGGGCTTCATGGGACTGCGGTCGGGTCGGTTGGTTGGTAAAGGGGCGTTGGGAGCGGCGGTCTGCATTGGATTCAACACAGAGCCACAGAGACGCAGAGGAACTTCGGAGACTGAAACTGAGGCTATGGGTGCTTCAGAAGCGCCTCTCCGCGTCACCCCTTCTCTGCGTCTCCGTTTCTGGCCGAAAACCCACACGATCCACCACCCGCTCTCACCCCCACCACTCACGCAGCACCGCGAAGTCACGCTTTGTCGCGGCGATGGCTTCTTCCTTATACCCGGGCTGCTCCATGTTTCCCTTCAGGTACTCCACATGCAGGGAGATCGGACCGGTGAAGCCAATCTTCTTCAGCATGGCCACGTGTTCCTTGCCCACGACACCTTCCCCGAGAGGGCAGCCCTCGGCTCTTTTCTCGCCCCACTTGAAGTTCTTGAAATAGACAGCGCCGATGCGGTCGCGCACGAGATTGAGTTCCAGCGGCCAGGAGAGGCTGCCCTCCACGGTGGCGTGAAAGAAGTCGAACGCGAAGGCCCAATCCTTCGCCGGATAGTCCTGCATGAGGGTGAAGACATCCCACACCGGAGCACCGAGGTAGTCTTTGCCCGAGTGATTCTGGTACAGCGGCTGGATGCCAATCTCACTGCTCAGTGCGATGAGGTCCTTGAACTTCGCCTTCCACTCCTGGAGCTGCGGCCAGATGGGCTTGCTCAGGTCGTACTTGTTGTAGTTCATCCGGTAGTGTGGCACGCCCAGGGCCTTCGCGGTGCGCAGGACTTTTTCGGTGTTCTGCTCCTTGCTCACCTCATTGATGCCGGAGGTCATGATGGTGAGGCCGAGCTTCCGCTTCTTCAGCTCTTCCACGTACTTCGGCAGGTCTTCCTCCACCCGTTCTGGTTCCACCTGGCCCTTTGGGCGGATGGGTGCCTCGATGCCCGTCATGCCGTCCAAGCTGGCGGCGATGTCTGCGATCTCCGCGTAGCTGAGGCCCTGCAGGTGCTTCGTGAAAAAGCAGTACTCCTGCGCGGCCTTGCCCCCCGCGGCTGCGGCCATGGCGGAGGAGCTGGAGAGCACCGGCGCCAGCGCGGATGCGGCACTGGCGAGAGAGGCGGACTTGAGGAAGTGGCGGCGGGAGGTGTTCATGGCTGGCTGAAGCATGCGTGGGAGAAACAGGACTGGGCAAGAGAAACGTGACGGAATCGGTCCTTCTCGCCGTTCACTCTCCAGACTTTGTTCTTTCCTCTCCATGCTCTGCCGTTTCCTTCTCGCTTCCATCGTACTGGGCTCAGCGATCTCCACCATCCCTCTCCACGCCGAAACCACCCTCACCCGCAACATTGAGTTCGCGAAGGTGGGTGATGTTTCCCTGAAACTGGATCTGTATGTGCCCTCGGGCACGGTGAAGTCGCCGCTGATTGTCTATGTGCATGGCGGTGCCTGGCGTGCGGGGGACAAGGAAGACATGCCGCTCGGCGCTCTGGTGCAGAAGGGCTTTGCCGTGGCAAGTGTGGACTACCGGCTCTCCGGAAGTGCACCGTTCCCGGCAATGATCCATGACATCAAGGCGGCGATTCGTTTTCTCCGGGCTCATGGGAAGGAGCATGGCCTGAGTGACACGTCGCGCATCGCAATCGTCGGCAGCTCCGCAGGCGGCCATCTCGCGGCGCTGGTGGGCGTGACGAGCGGCGTGAAGGAACTGGAGGGCACGGTGGGCAAGGACCTGAAGGAATCCAGCAGTGTGGAGTCCATCATCAGCCTGTATGGCGCCTCGAATTTGCAGAGCATCCTGGGGCAGACCATTCCTGCAGGACTGATCATCCGGGAACCAGCGCTGCATCAGTTGCTGGGAGGATTGCCGGACAAGCAGCCGCAGCTCGCGAAGCTGGGCAGCCCCGTGGCTCACATCGATGCGAGTGACCCGCCGCTGCTGCTCATCCATGGCGATGCGGATCCGCAGATGCCGTATGAGCAGTCACTGGAACTGAAGGCTGCGTACGAGAAAGCGGGGTTGCCGGCGCAGCTTATCACGATTCCGGGTGGGAAGCATGGTGGGAAAGAGTTTCACGATGCCACGAGGACGGCACAGATGGCGGAGTTTTTGGAGAGCGTAAACACAAAGGCGAAGACCGCAAAGTAGGCCGGAGGTTAGGCCTTCTGGCCTGACGTTGGATGTTGGGTCTTCTGACCCGACAGGGAGAGCGCGAGAGCGAAAGAATTTGCCTTGCAATCGTCAGGCTGGAAAGCCTAACGCCCGCTGTCAGGCCGGAAGGCCCAACCTCCTTGCCTCCTTAAAAATCGAACAAGTCCTGCTGCGCAGCGGCCTTCACCGCCTGCTTCACGGACTTGGTGACGCGCTTGGGTTTCTCCACCGGGGAGAGAACGGGGCTCAGGGGTGCCGGGCCGCTACCATCGGCCTCGGGGGCAGGTGTCTCGGGCACGGAAACCATGCTGGGAGCCTGCTCCTTCTTGTTCACGACCTCCACCGGACCTTCCTCTTCCTCAAATACGGGTACATCCGTGACGAAGACGGAGCCGGTGATCGCCTCGTCAGCCGCCGCGGGAGCTTCCGCTACCACATTCTCGATGCCCACAGGCTCCTCAGCAGGAGTGGCAGGGAGAGTAGAGGTCTCCTCAGGCTCGGGTGGGGCCTCGGCTTCCGGAGCGGCGACGGGGATGTCAGAAACTGGGGCTTCCGTCTCTGCCTCCGTTTCCGCGTCCGCGTCCGCGTCGGCTTCTGGCTCGGGAGCAGGCGCAGGCGTGGCAGCGGCGGCCGCTTTTTCTTTCTCCTTCTTCGCCTTCGCACCCTTCTTCGAGGCTCCGGCGCTGGTGGATGCCGGTGCAGCTTCCTCGAGCGGGATGCCCTCAATGATCACAAACTCGACGTGCACGCCATTCATCCGGCGCTGCAGGGTGTGGCCGAAGATGCGGCTGAGCACGCGCACCTCCAGGTCCCACACGGCGGGGAACATGCGGGCGACCTCGCCCAGCGGGCTGTGGTGGTCCACAATGCGGAGGCCGTGGGCATCGTCCAGGCACTGGCAGATCCAGCCGTCATTGCCACGCAGCTTCACCAGTTCCACGGCGCGCTCCTTGTGGCCGGTGCTCTTCATGCGGGCATTCCACTGCTCGACCTTCTGCTGGAGGAAGCTGTACAGAAGCCTCTCCGGGACAGTTTCTCCATAGGCCTGGGACACCAGGGCGAGCAGTCCCATGCACAGCTCCCCTCCCCAGCTCGGCAGCACCACGTCCAGCTTCTCCGTGGGACGGTAGATTTTTTCAGGGCGGCCCGTCTGCTTGGGACGACGCCACGTATCCACATACCCACGCTTCTTGAGATCATCGCAGTGCTGCTTCACGCCCATGTAGGACATTTTTAGAGCACCCGCCAACTCGTTCACCGACATGCCGCCACTGCGCTTGACGTGCAGGAGGATGTCCCAGGAAACGGATGGGGCTATTTCGCGGCCGTTGTGAAGCATGGCGTGACGTTTCCGTCGGCTTCCATCCTGAAGAATTTCCCCCCCAAGGCAACCCTGCACTTTTGGAATTTTTCGCACCAGAGCCTCTTGACAATCGAATTGATGATCAAGCGAAGAGATTGACACCTTGTTTCAGCCTCCCCACTATCCCTCCCAACAACCAATGCCTCCGCGCACCCTCCCCGAAAAAGAGTTCCACTCCCACGCCCCCGGCTACTGGCAGGACAAGAACGTCACCCCCGAGCAGTGGAACAGCCACGTCTGGCAGCTCAAGAACCGGGTCACGACCCTCGCGGGACTGGAGGAGCACCTGACACTCTCCGAGGAGGAACGGGCGGGCGTTTTGCTTTCCGGGAACAAGCTGGCGATGGCCATCACCCCCCACTATTTCAACCTCATCCACCCCACGAACCCGGACTGCGCCATCCGCCGGCAGGTGATTCCCCGCATCGAGGAGACCTGGGAGGACCCGAATGAAATGAGTGACCCGTGTGGCGAGGACTCACACATGCCGGTGCCGGGCCTGGTGCACCGCTACCCGGACCGCGTGCTCTTCCTCGTGACGGACCGCTGCGCCAGCTACTGCCGCTACTGCACCCGCAGCCGCGTGGTGAGCGGTGTGGGCGAGCAGGAGCTGCACACGGAATTTGAAGCCGCCTTCCGCTATCTGGAAGAACACACCGAAGTACGTGACGTGCTGCTGAGCGGGGGCGACGCCCTGCTGCTGAGCGACAACAAGCTGGAGAGCATCCTCAAGCGCATCCGCGCCATCCCGCACATTGAGTTCCTGCGCATCGGCTCGCGCGTGCCCATCTTCCTGCCGCAGCGCATCACACCGGAGCTCTGTCAGATGCTTGCAAAATACCATCCCCTCTGGATGAGCGTGCACGTGAACCACCCGCGCGAGCTCACCACCGAGGTGAAGGAAGGCCTGGAGCGCCTGGCCAACCACGGCATCCCCCTGGGAAACCAGAGCGTGCTGCTGCGCGGCGTGAATGACAACCCCGAGGTGATGAAGTCCCTCGTGCACAAGCTGCTGATGTGTCGTGTGCGCCCGTACTATCTCTACCAGTGCGACCTCATCCAGGGAAGCTCGCACCTGCGCACCAGCGTGAGCAAGGGGGTGGAAATCATTGAGCACCTCCGTGGCCACACCACCGGCTACGGCGTGCCGCAATTTGTCATCGACGCCCCCGGTGGCGGTGGCAAGGTCCCCGTGAACCCCGACTACGTGGTGATGAAGGACGATCAGCGTACCCTCGTGCGCAACTACGAGGGTGAGTTCTTCGAATATCCCGAGCCCGGCAACCAGGTGGCGACGTGGAGCAGCACTCCCGCGAACCGGCTTTCCATGATCTGGGAGCCCGGGGCGAAGTGGTGAAGCGCCAAGGAGGTCAGGTCTCTGGCCTGACCGTGGGCGTTAGACCTCCGGTCTGACCAGCCTGAAGCGGGAACGTCGAGACTGAGGGCGTGGACTTCACCGCGCCCGGCACTATCACGACATTGGATTAGCCGCAAAAAGACGCAAAAGGCACAAAAGGTTTGGCGATGAGAGTGTGCATTCATCGAACCTTGCGCAATGAACGGACTTTTCTGGTTCGAAGAGTCAGTCTGCTCGCAGGCCGAAGGTCTGCAACAAGCCAGCCCAGGGCAACGCCCTGGGTCCGCAGAAAATTTCCGGGAGCCCTGAAAGGGCGGCATAAGAAGCCTGTAGACGAGGCTGTCGGTTTATTACGCCCTTTCAGGGCTGAGACGGCTTCCCGCCCTCTCCCAGGGCGTTGCCCTAGGCTGGCATATCCCAGACCTTCGGCCTGAAGCAACCGTCGCGCGGTGCTCAATCCGTCCGCCCATGGCGCAAAACTCAACAAGCGCCGTCACCTTTTTGCGTCAGCAAACCACGAGAGCGGGATGCTCTTGAAACGCAGGGAGAGGTCCTTGGTCCCGATGGGGAAATAGTAGTAGCTCAGCAGCACACGGTCACCCTGCGGGGTGATGCTGGTGTAGGCATAGGTGATGGTGGGATCGGTCTCAATGGCGCGGGGTGTGGACCACGTCTTGCCTTCGTCTTTCGAGATGGCACCGACGAGGGGCGTGCGGCGTCCGCCGTGATTCGCACCGAGCACGGTCTTCTCCGGGTCCTTCCATTCCACATTCGGATTCCAGACGAGGAGCCAGTCGCCTGTGCCCGGTAGGCGCACGAGGGAGGCAGGAGACTCGGGAGACTCGATGCTCCACGGTGTGGCCTCGCTCCAGGTCTCGCCACCGTCCCTGGAATAGGAGTGCCAGATCTTTCCGGTCTGGGTGCGGATGATTTGCATCACGCTGCCATCCTTGAGTTCGATGAGGCCGGGCTCCATGGCTCCGCGCTTGGGGGCGCTGAGCAGGGTGGCACTACGCTTCCACGTGCGGCCATCGTCATCCGAGAAGTAGACCAAGGTGCGAAAGTTGTCGTTCTTCGTCCAGACTTTCGAGGTGGTGGCAATGGGTGCGAGAAGACGACCTGAGGTGAGCTGGATGACGCGGGCGTTGTTCATCACGTGATAGCCTTCTTCCGGTGTGATGAGCACCGGTTCGCCGAAGGTGGCGCCATTGTCCGTGGAGCGACGCATGAATACCTTCAGATCCGTGAGTGAGTTCTTCCGCAGATAGAAGAGCAGCAGGTCACCGCTCGTGCTTGAGCGCACGAAGCTCACGGACATGACGTTCGTCTGGCCGCTGTTTTCCTGAAGCGTGTAGCGCGGTCCCCAGGTGCGGCCACCATCCGTGGACTTCGCAGCGGAGATACGGGCAGCGGCGTTGTCTTCCGAACCGCCGTAGAAATCTGACCACGCGGCGAGCAGGGTGCCATCCTTGAGCACGATGATATCGCCCTCCGACTGGCGTGGTGCTTCGGGCGTGGTTCGGGCGATGAAGGACTCGATGATGTCCTGGGCGCGCGTTGATGGAAGTGCTGCGCAGAGCTGGAGCAGCAGCAGCAGTGCGATGAAAAGTGCGGAGGCGCGACCGGGGCGTGGCATGTAGGGCGAACGGTGGATGGCGTGATGATTTTGCAGGATGGAGGCCTGCTGAGAGGATGAAGGCACAAAGGGTCTCAACATCGACACAATAGGATGGTTCACCCATGAGGTGGCCGCATGCCCAAGGAACGGGAACGAGGCGTTCCCGCTCCTTGAGCCTAGGGCGATGCGCTGGAGAATGGTGCCTCGGGTGACACGCGGCTTCCATGGGCGTCTGCGTTCCTTCTTGAAAGCGAGACTGCCTGCATCGACGCTGGCGTACTCTTCCCATGCCTGATTGGACTCGCAGCTTTCCGGACGCAGACCACCGCTGGGTGATGGCGCTGCGGCCGGTGGAGGAAGCGAAGGACTTCTTTGCGCAGCAGGATGCCAGTGGTGCGATGCTGGCGGAGCGAGCGAGATGGCTGGTGGAGGATGTGGAGAAGTATGCTGCGCTGCGGTCGGAAGCGGAGGCCGCGGTGATGGAGACGCGGCAAATCGCGAAGGCATGGGGACAGCCGAGTGAGGGCGGGGATGGTGAGGATGCATCTCCCATGCAAAGCTTGCTGGCTCTTGGCCATGCATGGGAACCGGACCTCGTATGGATGCATCCGGATGCCCAGGGCACGTACCGGCTGGCGGGTGGCGTGGCGTGTTTCCCCAGCTCATGGGCACTGCGGGAGAAACTGGGCCGCACGATGCAGGAGGTGCACTCACCGGTGCCGGGGCTGAATGCGGAGCTGGGCAGGCAGATTGATACATTCCTGCAGCGCATGACACCGGGTGCGGTGTGGCAGCGGGAGAACTGGAGTCTCAGCCGGGATGGTGAACTCAATCATCATCCATCACACCATAGGGCGAGGCTGGATGCGACAATCACGCTGCCCGAGATGTGGCTGCGGTTGGAGCATCAATTGCTGATGAAGCTGCCTGTCTCGGGCAGTGTGCTCTTTGGCATCCGCATCGAGGTGGTGCCGCTGGGTGAACTGATGAAGGATGTGGAGGCAACAGCGAGACTGGCCCGACTGGTGGCAACGATGAGTGAGGAGGCGGCTGCGTATAAGGGGCTGGCGGCGGCGCGAGGGGCGCTGGTGGAGATGCTGCGAGGCGATTGCTGAGGAGGTTAGGCCTTCCGGCCTGACTATGGAAGTTAGGGCTTCTGCCCTGACGAGGAGGGTATCGCCACCAGTCTGTGGGTTGGCTTCGTTGCTGTCGGGCCGGAAGGCCCAACGCCCGCTGTCAGGCCAGAAGGCCTAACTTCCTATCCTGAGGCGCGCGCGTTTCCCGTTGCTTGCGCTGCGAGATGCGGGCATCGGTGAGGCACGGTCCCCTACCCTCACCAATCAAGCAACCATCACTCATCATGAAGCGTCAGGACTCATCCAAAGCAGCGGTATCGCAGTCGGAGCCCAATGCATTTTCAGGACTGAACATGCCCAACCTCCCTACGGAACCGAAGCCGGTTGATCCCGAAGCGCCGCAGTCGCGCTGGAAGATGGGGCGCGTGGTGTTGCAGCGGGAGACAGCGCATCGAGGTGGGAAGACGGTGATTGTGATCAAGGACTTCGCTTCGCACCTGCCGCTCTCGGTGATTGAGACGATTGCGAAGCGCGTACGCGCTGCGTGTGGCTGCGGCGGTACGGTGCGGGACCGGCGCGTGGAGATTCAGGGCGACCAGGTGGCGCGCATCCGCGCGGTGCTGGAGGCAGAGGGATTTGAGGTGGGTGGGGTGAAGGCGTGAGGCGGTTGATGGTCCAAGGTTGATAGTTGATAGCCTGAGGAGCATCTATGCTGGGTGTGGCAGGCTGCATGGGATTCAACACAGAGCCACAGCGCCGAGCGGAGCGAGACGACTGCGAAGCAGCCCGAAGGGTGAGGACGGCAGGACGAATCAAACGCAGAGGAACTTCGGAGACTGAGGGTGCAGTGGTTGAAAGGAAGCGTGAATCTGCCTGGCAGGACTGCTTGGTGATTCCTTCTTTGACATCAAGAGTGTACGCGACCCTGCGGCCTGGAATGGCCGCGCTCCTTTTCCCATGCCACGCCCTTCCTGCAGTCGCCTATCCTGTCAGGCTATCAACTATCAACCATCGACTATCAACCCTCCCCATCCTACTGCGTCCGGAATGACTGTCCCTTTTGCGTGGTAGTGTCAGTCTTCTTCACGCCCACCTGGCTGCGCACGGTGTCGTCGTCGATCTCCAGCTCGTTCTTCACCTTCGGCTCCTTGTCCCCGCCATCGCGGCTCTTCATCAGATCGCGCACACTGCTTTGCTTGTTGAGCTCGACGTTCTCTCCGTCATCGATGCTGATTTCAGAGGAGTCCTTGAGCACGAAGCCAGGCTTGTGAGGTGTGGTGTCCACCATGCCGAGCTTCTCGGGATTCAGCAGAAGTCTACCGTCGACGTCTTCGCCCAAGTTCACGTCGACCTTCTGGCTCTGATTGAGGCCGACGTTGTTCCCCTGCTGCTCCTGGAGGCGACGGTTCTGCACATTTTCCTGAGCTCGCTCCCAGCGCCCGCCGCTTTCATTTTGCAATCCCAGATTGACGTTCTGCTCAAGCACCCGGTTGAGCCCATGGATCTGCTCAAGCGCATCCTGGCGCTTGCCTTCGAAGGCGCGCTTGGCCCCTTCCACTCCACCATGCCAGATGGCCTTGAACCGGTCCCAAAGATTGGGGTGCTCCAACCGCTCAAGACGGCGCTCCATGCGAGCCAGTCGTTCATCAGCGCGGTCAAAGGCGTCCTGCATCGGCTCCTTCTCGGTGGCGCGGAGTTCCGGGCGGCGTTCCTTCTCCAAGCGGGCGAACTCCAGATGCTCCTCGCTGCGCGTGGACTTGCCAGTGGACTGCGTCTCCGTGCGCACGCCCTCGGGATTGAGGCGAACTCTTGCCCCCTCCTCGATGGCAAAATTTGTCCGGAGCTGTTCGCAATAGATGGAGCCGATGTAGGAAGTCTTGTTCGTGCTCTCGATCATGCGCGCATCATCCAGCGTATCCAGTGACCTTGAGGCCTCCTTGAGCGCGTTGCCGTTTTGCCGCGCATAGGAGTCCTTCTGGTGCTGGATGGCTTCGTTGTGAGTCGCCTTGGTAAACTCTGTCACCACGTGGTTGGTCCTGCGAAGGTCCTGCACATGCTCCTTCAGTTCATTGAGTCGGGTCACCGCACCCTCAATCTCCCCGGGCGTGAGCTTCCCGCGCCCCTGGCCCTCCGGGTACTTCAGCGAACTCAAGGTCTCACGCAGACTCTCAGGGGTGAGTTCCTCAATTTTCCGCGCCGTATCTTCATGCATGAAGAGCGGCTTGTTGAACACGGGCTTGCCCTGGGCTTCCCCCAAACCCTCCAACATCTCCTCCCGCGAGAGGGATGGAAAGCACAAGTCATTGTCGATGCCTCTCACCTCACCTGTCTCGGGATCGATGAAGATATTCCCGGGATGGCGATCGATCTGACCGGTGATGTAGTCAATCACCTCCAGGTCATACAGCCCCTTCTGCACCTCGTGGCGGGAGTAGTCGATATCGAGCTCGTATTCGCGATTCCCGGACAGCTTGCCAATCACGCCAAAGCCATCGACGCGGACGCTGATGCCGATGGGGCGTCCCTGTTCATCCACGCCAAATCGCTCTTCAGAGATGACATTGGTCCCGAGCAACTGGTCGAGCTTCGAAGTACCCACGGCGCGAGTGAGCATGGCCGTGCCACCTTCCTCAGTGCCCTGAATGCCCAGCGTCGCATTGATGTTCTGATTCTGCGTCAGCGTGACGACCTGACCGTGCATCGTGACGGCCCTCTGGAAAACCTCTTCAGTCGCGTGTGGGCCGAGGGCGGGCAGATCCATCCGCACGATGGTTCTGTTTCCCGAGTTTACTTTTCCGAGGATCCAGTTGCGGCGCTGTTCCAACTGCCTGCGTTGGTCCTCGGTGAGGGCGTTGTCCGTGTTCAGCGTTTCGTTGATCTCGGTGGCAATCTGGCCCAGCCGGGTCATCGCATCTTCCATGGCGCGGTCACGGGCCTGCTCCAGATGCTGCTGTGCTTCCACCGGATCGAGCTTGGCAATGCCGCTGAGTTCACCGCGATTGCCAAGGGGGCGATGTCCACGAGTGGTCACGCGGAAGGTCACGTTTGCCTGGGTCTCCCCAACGACCGTCTCGCGCTCCTGGATGGTGAAGTCATCAGGGACGGAAGTTTCCAGGGGGTCAAGATGATCGAATGGCATGGCTGCGGGCTCTGTTAGGTCGTTGAAAGTGGGGGTGCGAAAGTGTTAGGGGGACAATGGGACGATACGGAGAAAAGCGCATCAGGTTATGAAGCTTGAGCGAGGATTTTGTCGCAAAGCATGGTGGTCCGCACACTCCGTGTGCGGGAGCAGGGTTGCGAGTCTGATGATTCACCAAGCTCTGATGACCTCACATGCGCGAGAGCGGTGGCAGAGGTTGGACGGTATGCTGGGGCTGTGCATCCCTACTGACCGCTCACGGAGTAAGCGGACCACCTACTTGGCCTTGGGCTTCCCCGCACCTCTTCCACTTGGCAGATCCACACGAAAGTTTGGATTGGCTTTGGGAAATATGGAACCGGTGTCCTTTTGCATCGCGCGAAGCTCGACATGGAGCTTTTCCACGAGTTCAGGATGTGTACCGGCGAGGTCGTGCATTTCGCCGATGTCCTCCTTCACGTTGTACAATTCCAAACGCTGGTCCTCGAACCACTCGATGAGCTTCCAGTCGCCACGTCGGATGGCAGCGCCGGGTGCGCCACCTTGATTGCCGTAGTGCGGATAGTGCCAGAACAGGGCGCGCTCCGCGAGTGAACCACCTTTGAGTACAGGCACGAGGCTCACACCATCCATCTTCTGCCCAGATTCAGGTTGGGCACCGGCAGCCTCCATGAGTGTGGGAAAGAAATCCGGGCTGCTCACGGGTGCGCTGATGACGCTGCCTGCCTTCACCACTGCGGGCCAGCGGATGATGAGAGGCTCGCGGATGCCACCTTCATACATCCAGCCCTTGCCACCACGCAGCGGAAGATTGGAGGTAGGTGAGCCTTCGCTGGTGGAGAGGCCGCCGTTGTCACTGGTGAAGATGACGATGGTATTCTCGCGCAGGCCGAGTGCATCCAGCTTGGCGAGCACCTTGCCGACGGCCTGGTCCATGGCTTCCACCATGCCGGCGTAGACTGCATGCTCCTGCACCAAGCGTACATCACGCGTGTGCTCATGCCCCCACTCTGCCTTGAGCCCCATGTCCTGCTTCTTCTTGAGATACTTTTGCTTCAAGTCCTCGCGCGCCATCAGGGGTGTGTGCACATCGTAGAAGGGGAAGTAAACGAGGAATGGCACATCCTTCCTGGACTCCATGAACTTCGCAGCTTCGCTCGCGAGACGGTCTGGCAGGTGCTCGCCTGCGGGACCATCGGTGAGGCGTGGGTTGCCATAGGGTGAGAAGTACTTGTTTCCACCGTAGGGGCCACCCTTGTCGATACCACCCAAGTTGATTTCGAATCCCTGATTCTCCGGCCAGAAGCCTTCCGGACCGAGGTGCCACTTTCCGGAGAAGAAGGTGGCGTATCCTGCTTTCTTCAGCGACTTCGCGAGCGTAGGCGCATTAAGCGCAAGGCGGTCGCTGTAGGGTGCAGGAAGGAGGGCGGTGTTGCGCTTCCAGTTCTCAGGTTGTGCGGCGCCAATGTAGTCTGTGATGCCGGTGCGCTGGGGCCACTGGCCGGTAAGGATGCTCGCGCGTGAAGGTGAGCACACGGGGCAGGCAGCGTAGGCGTCGGTGAATTTCGCACCCTCTGCCGCCATCTTGTCGAGATTCGGCGTCTCGTAGAACTTGCTGCCGTACGTGCCAAGATCCTGCCTGCCGAGGTCATCCGCCAGGAAGAAGACGATGTTTGGCTGGCGGGCCGACGCGTGAGGGGCAAGGCTGCACAGGGCAGCGAGGACAAGCAGGAAGATGCGGGCGCTCATGGGTGTATCAGGATGCATCAGGAGCAAGTGGTCCGCCCACTCCGTGTGCGGTCAGGATGACAGTCACACTCTGTGGTGGCTCTGACCCTGTGAGGTTGCAGCGTGAAGGAATGAGGATTTCTCCCCATAGTGGGGACGTGGATGGTGGTGGAGCAAGTCACCCTTACTGACCGCACACGGAGTGGGCGGACCACCAAAGGTGCGGCCAGGGGAATTGGCACCGGGCAGGATGAGTTACGGAAGATTCTTTTGTGACCCCACGGCGTCGGCACGCACGGTGCCATCCAGTGAGATGAAGGGCTCGGGATTCTCCACACGACCGAGTGGGCGTGATGCGGGACCGAACTGCTTGTTGCCGAGGTCCTTCTCCATTTCCTCGGCGAGTTGGGTCAGTTCCTTCACGGCATCGGCGTGCTGGCCTGCCACGTTCTTGCTTTCGCTGATGTCCTCCTTCAGATTGAAAAGCTCCTGGCGCGGCGCTCCGGTGGGCTTGTTGGGAGGACCATCGCGAAGGGCGAGGTGCAGCTTCCAGTTGCCGGAGCGCACGGCTTCAAGCACCGGGCCGCGGAAGTAGTAGAAGACTTTGCGTGGGGCTTTGTCTGAGTTCGCATCCTTCACCTCGCCTGCGAGCACGGGCCAGATGTCCACGCCATCGATCTTGCGGTCCGTGGGCACCTTGCCACCACCGAGCTTCGCGAGCGTGGGCAGCACATCCATCATGCTGGTGATGGAATCGCTGCTCGTGCCTGCGGGAATCTTGCCCGGCCACCAGGCGATAGTGCACACGCGGATGCCGCCCTCCCATGTTGAGGCCTTGCTGCCGCGAAGGGGCTTGTTGTTTGAGCCATGCGGAATCGAGCCGCCATTGTCACTGGTGAAGATGACGAGGGTGTTCGTATCCAGCTTCAGCTCACGAAGTGTGTCGAGCACACGGCCCACGCTCCAGTCGACCTCTTGAGCCCAATCTCCAAGCAGGCCATTGGGAGACTTTCCCATGTATTCCTTGGAAGGATACAGCGGGAAGTGCACGGCGGAGTGTGGCAGGTAGATGAAGAAGGGCTTCTCCTGATGCTCGCGAATGAACTTCACGGCACGTTCGGTGTAGTTCTTCGTGAACTGGAACTGGTCCTCTGCACGCAGGCGGGCGATGGCCTTGTCATTCTCCACGAGGGGAAGTGGTGGTTGGGGATTGCGCACACCGGTGCCATCGGCATCGCCTGCGGCATTGGCATTCGCCTTGGGCTTGTTCGGATTCGCTGCGGGCAGAGGTTTGTCTGGATTGCTCTTCGCGCCTTCGGAGGCGGGGCCCATGTCGTTGGAGTATGGAATGCCGTAGTAGGTGTCGAATCCCTGGCTGGTGGGCAGGAAGGGTTTTTGATCGCCGAGGTGCCACTTGCCGATGCAGGCGGTGGCATAGCCGGCATCCTTCAGAACTTCGGCGATGGTGATTTCATTGGGATTCAAGCCGACATGCGCGGTGGGAAAGAGGACGTGCGGGATGGGCAATGCGCGCTTCGGGTAGCAGCCGGTCATGAGCGCGGCACGCGAAGGCGAACAAACCGGCGCGGCGTAGTGGCTGGTGAGCTTCATCCCCTCCTTCGCCATGCGATCAAGCTGCGGAGTAGACGTGGTGGACCCGAAGGGGCCGATGTCGGCATAGCCAAGGTCATCGATATTGATGATGATGAAGTTGGGCTTGCGGGCAGCGGAGTCGGATGCGGCGTGCGCGAGTGCGGTGAAGGCGAGCAGGGCGACGAGGGTGAGTCGGAAGGGCGTGAGCATCGTCATGGAAAGCGGGAAGTCGTGGAGCGATGAGAACGTGGGGATGGTGGCGAAATTTCAGGAGTTGTCGGCTCGCAGGGAGATGGGTGTGGTCATGTGTAGTGGGTTCAACACAGAGACGCGGAGACACAGAGGAACTTCGGAGACTGAGGGTGCGGGGATGGAAGAGCGTGGTCCACCTCTGGGTATGAACGCCAGATCAAGATATGGAAGCGGTGCCGAAGGCCTTGGACTGCGTGCAGCCCTGCTGCCGCCTTCCTCAAGTGCAGCCTGCTGCACGCGCTGTACCGCGACGAAGTCGCCTATCGTTTCCCGGCAGTGTGAGATCACTAGCGAGCATCACCATCGCCACAGCAGGCCGTGGACTCTAGAAAGCGGCAGCAGGCTGCCGCAGTCCAAGGACGCTGCGCGTCACAGCGTCCGGATCATTCGTGTAGGTATCCCCTTCGGTTCATTCACACAAAAATGGGGACACGAATGTCCCCATTCCTTGAGCATGATGCGGCGCGCTGGGTGCTCGTGTTATGGCACCCTTGGAAACTTCGAGAAGTCCGGCTCGCGTTTTTCCACGAAGGCATTCTTCCCTTCCTTGGCTTCCTCGCTCATGTAGTAGAGCAGCGTCGCATTCCCCGCGAGATCGAGCAGGCCCATCTGGCCATCGCAGTCGGCGTTGAGGGCGGACTTGAGGCAGCGGAGGGCGAGCGGTGAGTGACGCAGGATTTCACGGCACCAGGTGACGGTCTCGGTTTCGAGTTCGGCGAGCGGCACGACTTTGTTCACGAGGCCCATGTCGAGCGCCTGCTGCGCATCATACTGGCGGCAGAGGTACCAGATTTCGCGGGCCTTCTTCTGGCCGACGATGCGGGCGAGGTAGCTGCTGCCGAGACCGCCATCGAAGCTGCCGACCTTGGGGCCGGTCTGGCCGAAGCGGGCGTTGTCTGCAGCGATGGTGAGGTCACACACGACGTGCAGCACGTGACCGCCGCCGATCGCGAAACCGGCGACCATGGCGATGACGGGCTTGGGGATGCCGCGAATCTTCTTCTGCAGGTCCAGCACGTTCAAGCGCGGCACGCCATCGCTGCCCACATAGCCGGCATGGCCGCGCACCTTCTGGTCGCCGCCGGAGCAGAAGGCATGGGGCCCCTCACCCGTGAGGATGATGACGCCGATGGAGGGATCTTCATGCGCGATGTCAAAGGCCTGCAGCAGTTCCTGCACCGTGAGGGGGCGGAAAGCATTGCGCACCTCCGGGCGATTGATGGTGATCTTGGCGATGCCGTCGCTGGTCTTCTCCAGCTTGATGTCAGTAAAGGTCTTGATGGGGGTCCACATGTCAGATGTCGGTGAGCGGTAAGCAGTGCGACAGTAGGACGGTGGACAGGGGGCAAGTCAAGGGGGGATGGTGGGCAGTCATGGTGGTCCGCCCACTCCGTGTGCGGTCAGGAGGGTGGCCACTTCCGCAAGGTGGAAGTGGCCCGATGGGATGGCCACACCAGGGAGGTGAGGTCTTTCGGATGATGGGAGAATGGGGTGCGGTAGGGCAGGTCACCTTCACTGACCGCACACGGAGTGTGACGGACCACTTTCCTCACGCCAGCTTCCACACGGCCTGGCGCAGCACGGCGCGCTTGATGTCCTTCATCTTCTCATACCAAACGGTGAGGAGGGTGCCGTTGTCGAGCTCCACGGTGCTGGGGTAGCCGAGGTCGCCGCCGGCGCCATCGCCGGAGATGATCATGGGCTCGCTCCAGGTCTTGCCGTTGTCTTCGCTGAGGCGGGCTTGATTGCCGAAGGGCGGTTTGCGATGCCCGTAGGTCATGAGGAGGCGGTCGTCCTTCAAGCGCAGGAGATGCGTGGGCAGGCCAAAGGTGATGGCATGCGGAGCACTCCAGGTCTTGCCCCCGTCCTTCGACTCGGTTTGCAAGGTGCCACCGGCGTCCGCCTTGTTGTGATTGCGGATCTGCACGATGATGGTGCCATCCTTCGCCTCGACGGCATGGAGTTCGTGATAGTTGTTCCTCGCGGTATCGCCTTCACGGGTGGGAAGGTCTGCGAGCCACTGCCAGGTGAGGCCGTCATCCTTGGACTCACACACGCCGATTTTCTTCTCTTCCGTCCAGAGCTGCTTGCCGGCATAAAGCAGGCGGCCGTCCTTGAGCTGGATGGGGCCGTGGGGACTGTTCACCAGTGTGGGCAGGCGTGAGGACCAGGTGAGGCCGCCGTCCGTGGAGCGCACGAGCCACACACCGAGCTCCGCCTTGCGCTGCTCCGGAGTGAGCCAGTCGCGCGCGGCCTGCCAGCGCTTGAGTCTGTCGGAGGGCCACTTGCCTTCCTTCTCCGCTTTTTCGAGCGTGGGCTCGTAAGCGAGCGAGGTGAAGGTGGTGACAAGCAGGGTGCCCTTCGCCGTCTCCAACACACCGGCATCGCGATCATCAATGGCGCTGTCCAGCAGCACGCGGGGATAGTTCCATGTCGCGCCATTGTCTTTCGAAGTCATGGCGACCACCTGGCCAAAGGGGCACACATGCTCCTCACGTCCACCAGACCATGCGAGCCACAGCTCCCCATTGGCACGACGCGCCACCGTGGGCCAGCCACAGTAGAGTTCCGGCTGCTGGGAGATGACCTTCGTATCCACGACCTGGATGGCAGGCGCGGCTGCTCTTGATTTCGTGGAAATGAAAAAGGAGGCCGCGGCAGCAGCAGTGCCGGTACGAAGCAGCGAACGACGGGTGAGGTGGGAGGAAGAGGAGGTGGTGCGTTGCATGACACGAGTACGCACGTGTTTCCGATTTTCACTCGCAGGGAATGCGATGGGTTGTGAGTGTGAAGGGAAACGCAGGCTGAACAGGCACGGGAATGCCAGAGACGGGCACTTTTGGAACAGGCGGACATTGGGCATTCGACGCCTTCGGCACGATGCAAGCCTTGCACGTACTCCACAGTGCTGCTGTGCCTGCCACTCCACTTGGAAGCAGTATTCTCATGACATCACCACCCTGCCCATAGGGAAACTTGTGTGGCGAAGCCACCTTGGACTGCGCGCAGCCCTGCTGCCGCTTTGAAGAGTCCACAGCCTGCTGTGGCGATGGAGATACTCGCTCGTAACGTGACGCGTCCAGAGAAGCTTGGCGACTTCGTCGCGGTGAGGCGTGCAGCAGGCTGCACTTCAGGAAAGCGGCAGCAGGGCTGCGCGCAGTCCAGGGACGCTGCGCGTCACAAGTTACCCAACTGCACCTTTCTCACTCATAGGAGTGTTGTGGCGAAGACTTGGCAACATGAGACGCCACCAGCTGCGCCACGCCGCGCGCATCCACCTTGCCCAGTGGGGTGCGTGGAATCGCGGACACCATGAGCACGGCATCGAGGCGTTCGTAGCCGGGGATGTCCTGGTTGAAGCGTGCACTGAGATTCTCCAGCCTCGCGGCATCGTGTCTATTCTGTCCTTCGCCCACCAAGAGAAGGCGGGTATCCTTCCGCGCATCCGGCACAGGCCAGATGAGGGCGCTGCGGAGATCGATCCCCTCCCCTATCAAGACGCGCTCCAGACGTTGCTGCAGCGCAGGCAGGCTCACGAGTTCGCCGAGCACTTTCACAAAGGAGGACTCGCGCCCCACGAAACGCAGGAAGCGGTGTGTGCCATGCCACCACACCTGCACGCGGTCGCGGGTGGTGAAGCCCGCCTCTGCGTCGATGGCCTGCCAGCGCCATGCGCCATCCGCACTTCTCATGGCGTAGCCCGAAGCGAGTGCGGCACCGCGCACGATGAGCGCGCCATCGGGTGTGGCATCGACATTCCAGCAAGGGAGCACCTCCAGTGACTCCGGGTCGTAGCCAGCGCGCAAGTGTTCCAGCGGTTCCGTGGCCACCTGGGAGGCTGTCTCCGTCATCCCATAGCTCTGCAGCACGGGCCAGCCAAGTTCGAGGGCACGGATGCCGAGTTCCTTCGAGAGTCCTCCGCCCCCCACGACGATGGCACGCAGCTTACCGGGAGCCTCCACCTTGGCCTGCACCAGGTCGTATACCTGTGCGGGCACGAGAGACGCAAGCGTGATGCCTTGCGCCACGCAGAGTGAGGCAAAGCTGGGTGCACTCCACTTTTCCTCCGTGTGAAAAAACGACGCACCACTCTCGTGGCAACGCGCAAGGATGGAGAATCCGCCCACATGATGCAGTGGCAGTGCGATGAGCCAGCGGTCAGCAGCCGTGGATTCCAGGTGCGCATTCACCGCGCGCGCAGAGACCTGCACGGCTGCCCGTGAAAGCCCCACCCACTTCGGCACGCCTTCGCTCCCGCTGGTCTGGAAATAGATGAGCGGGCGTGTCTCTGCACGCAACGCCGCGAACGCAGCAAGCCCTGCAGCATCCTCCACTCGATGCGGATTGGTGGCGATGTACGCGGAGGCGTGCTCGTCTTTCCAGAAGTCCGGATGGGCGGCGGGGTGGGTCATGGAGAAGGTGCCATGCAGACTGCGCGAGGGTTTCACGCTTCGCAAGAGGCCGCTGCAATTTGAGTTGGTCATTCGCGTTATCCCTGACAGCCATGAAGACGCACCTCACTCACGGACTCTTCGTTCTCGCACTGCCATGCTTCACCCTTGGACTCGCAGCCGCAGATACCACCAACCCCGCCACACCGACGCTGAAGACGGAGACATTCGACAAGGACCCGGGCTGGGAGCAGCACCAGAACCTGGTGGAAATCAAGAAGGCTCCGATGGTGAAGCAGGACTTCGGCTACAGCACCACCGCCTTCGCCAGTGACACAGCGGGTGAAATCGGCGGCAGCATCACGCGTACAACGAGACCCGCGCACTACGGTGAAAAGATTTCTCCATGCACACTCGGAAACAAACTGCGCGCCCCAAAAGTGGTCCGCCCACTCCGTGTGCGGTCAGTGAGGTGAAATGCCATACCGTGGGCCAAACTTTGGGGTGATGCTTATCCAGCGAGTTGCTGATTGTGAAGGCTGGAATGTTTCAAGCGTTGGCAGGTTACCACCCAACTGACCGCACACGGAGTGGGCGGACCACCTCGTGCGCGGTCAAGGATGCGGCTACACCGACTCACCACAGTCTTCTCGAAAAATCCGCTTGAAATTTATTGTGTTCTTATGAACACTTGGCCAACTATGGCCGACTCTGCATTCAGTTTCTTCGACCCTGTGGAGCCCATCACCATCACACGAGGACATCTCCCCCACTGGGACCAGACTGGTGCAACCTACTTCATCACCTGGCGCACACTGGATTCCCTTCCGCTCCCAGTATGGAACAAGCTGCTATCACTCCGAGCGGCATGGCTGAGGACCCACAAGATCGACGCCCAAGATCCCGAATGGCGCTGGCACTTCGAACATTTGTCCAAAGCACCCAGGCTTGAGTTTGCACGGCTGTTTTCCACGAATCTCGACATGGAACTGGATGCCTGTCACGGCGCTTGTCTTCTGAGGCGGGCCGAACTTGCACGTATTGTCGCGGACTCTCTCCATCATTTTGAAGGAGCCCGCTATACCTTGGGAGACTACATCATCATGCCGAACCATGTTCACCTGCTGGTAGGAGGCATGGAGAGAAATACCATGCTGGCGCAGATGAAGTCGTGGAAACGCTGGACGTCGCGGGAGATCAATCGACACGTCGGCAGGAGCGGAAGGCTCTGGCAGGACGAGGGCTTCGACCACCTTGTTCGCAGCGAGGCAGCATTCAAAAGATTCCGTCGATACATGGCTGAGAATCCTGTGAAGGCGAAGCTACGCCCAAGTGAGTATCTTCATTGGGTGAGGCCGGATTGAGGGCACCTCAAAAGTGGTCCGCCCACTCCGTGTGCGGTCAGGGACCTGAGATGCCACGAGGTGAGCGATGGTCTGCGGTGAGAGAAAGGCGTGAGCAATCTCGGAGGGTGGGAGACGAGTACTGAGTGATGTCACCCAACTGACCGCACACGGAGTGGGCGGACCACTTTTTGGCGCCACCATCACTTCACCTTCTTGTTCTCAATCTTCCCGCTCAGTGTGGTCTCGCCCTTGCCGTTGGTAAAGGTCACCTCCGTGTCGAAAGCATCCTTGGCTTCGCCAGTGAAGGTCTCGACAAGCTTGATGGTGGAGCCGCCATCAAGCTGTGCCACCCATTCCACACTGAGATTCGGCTCGGAAAAACTTCCTTCAAAGCGCTGTGTCTCGCCGTTGTTGATCGAATGCATGGCCTCATACACACCCGTGCCGGGGTTCTGGGTGATGGTCCACTTGTACACACTCTCCTCGCTGTTGATGGTGCGCTTGCCTTCGATGGTGAAGGTGTTGGCAGACACCACGGTGCCCTTCCACTCCTCCTTGATGGTGATCACATTGCCATCCTGCCCGGTGAGCTCGCCCTTCGCCTCCCACTCCCCGACGAGGTGCTTGAGGATGGGGTTCTTCGCAATGTCACTGTCGGCGGGAGTTGCCGGTGAAGGAGCCGTCTTCACAGGGGCATCACCATCAGCAGCCCCCGCCATGGTGGAGAGACTCGCGCACGCACATGCCACCGCCACGGTGCACAGGGCGGATGAAAACGGGAGGTGACTGGGAAACGTAAAGGCAGAAAGCTTCATGGCAGGTACGTGGGAGTATCACTGAAAAAGGTTCGGTCGTACATGCCAATCGTGAGCGGCGGGACTGTGGGCCGCGGACGGAGTTCGCACGAAGACGCAGGCCCGGACTTCGCAAACTGGCTCACGTACTTGGACCTTGAACCCGCTTGCCACGGTCCGATATACTCCCTAAAACATATCGACTCCGCCGCGCTTTAAAGGCATGCTTGCAAAGTGCACACATCCCCTCATTTCGCGCGCAGTCACAAATCCACCATCTCGCGGAACAAAATCATCACACCCCGTACCAATGTGACATTTCTTAGCCCGGCATTGCTGTTTTGAATTACCATGAGTGGAAAAATAATTGCGGCGTATTGACTAATCCCGACATATGCCCACAATCGCACTTTCCCCCAAAATGCAGGCCCTACTCATCAACTCCGCTCAGGAGGTGGCACGCATGCTTGATGCTGACCACCTTAAGGTTCCTTCACTTGAGGAACTGGCCAAGACAGTGGGCGTTTCTCCGTTTCAGTTGAGCCGGAGTTTTCACCAGCATCACGGGGTGACCATTCCCGGGTATGTGCGCCGGCTGCGGATGAATCGCGCTGCGGAATTGCTCTCCAGTACGAACCTGAGCGTGACGGAAATCGCCCTCGAAGTCGGCTACCAGAGCTTGAGTGCTTTTGTCCGCGGCTTCCAGCGGGAGCAGGGCCGGGTGCCCACGCGGTACCGCGCAGAGATGCGCGCCAAAGCTTGAGCCCTGGACTTGACTTGGTGAATCACACACACGGGTGCTGCGTACACCGCAGGGACCTTCAGGTCATATCACCGGCAAACTGCACTACGAGTCGAAGTCCAGTTTCCACTCCTCGCACAGCTTTCGCAGATCAGCGGTATATCGAGGTTGAAGCTCGGCACTCATGTTGGCGATTTCCATCTTCCTCTTCTGCACAAACTCCCTCGGATCATATTTAAAAATCACGGACCAATCCTCCGGTGATACGATGAAGACAAACTTTGCGAGTCGGGCTGCGGCCTGGTTCCTCCTCTCCCGGACGTTGGCACAGGTAAAGGTGGCACGATCCCAGAGCATCCTCGGTGGATAGCATCCGATGAGCTCCATGTCCCGCTCCAGCAGGGAGCTTCTGATCCACGCACGTGCTCCGGCATCCAGACGTTCCTTCAACTGACGCCCCACGGGATCCTTGGGAGTCGTGAGATCCGAGAGCACTTCCCTGCCATCCTGCCGATCAAGGTGCCAGTCCGCAATCCACCAGGCAAAGGCCAGGGTCACCAGCAGCGCTGTGACCTTGGAAACAATGAGGAGCGTGCGCATGAGGCATAGTTTTCTCCATATAGGCGCACTTCGTCAAGAGCAGAACCCTTCTCCCGGGATGGTCTTCCTCCCGCAATATCATGATACCGCATGCATAAAGATCACCTTATTATCCGATGGAATAAAAGGAAGAAGGCCAGCCCCTTCGTTCCACGGCAGATAACGTGTTGCAATTTCGGACAACATCATAAACTCCGCCGCAGTGCGTTTAAGTTTTACTTATGCTATAGGTCATCACACCACTGCATTTCGCCCTTGGAAAGCGGCTTCACCACGTGCGCCATGGCAGATCACGCATGATGGTGATGACACCGATAAATATTTCACTCCACAGAATGCAGGGACTCCCGATAGCGCACCCACCTCTCCCCTACCCTTGAATTCAGGGCACACCTTATTGATATATTCGATGAGATTGCTCATCATCGGGCATGGCTCACCTTCCTCCCCCCGCTCATAGGGCCGCCGCAAACGTCGAACAGCTTCTGCAAAAGGAATACACGCGGAACTGGACCCTGAACACGCTGGCCGCCCAATTTGAAGTCACCGCTGCCGAACTCACCGATGCTTTCCGGCAGCACACAGGAGTGGATATACCCCGATACATCACACGCCTGCGTGTGGCTCGGGCCGCGGAAATGCTGAGACCGGGAGTGCGCATCGCGGAGGTGGCATTTGCGCTGGGATACAACAGCAGCCACACCTTTGTAGATGCCTTCGAAAAGGAGATGGGCGTGCTGCCGAGCGAGTATCGGAACCGCAGCGACACGAGTGCGGAGAGTGCGGCATAGGATGCATGATCGTGGTCCGCCCACTCCGTGGGCGGTCAGGAAGGGTAAACACGCTTTTCCGGCCATTCATCCTGATGCGCAACGCGTACATGCGTGAGGCACGGCAGAGCTTGGTGAACGATGGGACGGGCAATACCACGGACCGCCCACGGAGTGAGCGGACCACCATGAGGGCATCCTTCTCGTTTTTTTGATGCGCATCCGGGGTGGACTGTCTACCCTCGCCATCTCCATGCTCCGCCATCCTGCCAAGCTCGCCGCGCTGATTTTGCTTCTGGCCGTCAGTGGCGCGGCGATTTACTACACGGCGCAGATGCGCATGAAAACCCCGCCTCGCATCACGGTGGTACGGGAGGAATGGCTCCCTCGCGGCAACATCCCGAATGCGTATCTCCGGATACACTATGAGATGAAGAATACCACCATGTTCCCGGTGCTGGTGCATTGGGTCAATATCCAGGGCCCGGATTCCATGTTCGGCGGAGACTTCGACTCAGAGAAGGATGCACTCCTGTTGAAGCCGGGGCAGGTTCGCAAGAGGAGCATCAACATCACCATCCCCGACGGGGAGCCATTCATGAATGCAGCATTCCTGGTGAGTTGGGAGCCGGGCGCCGCCAGGCGACTGGGACCACTGGTCTACAAGCTGGATCTGTTCAGGCGGAAGCTGCTGAAACGTTATCCTCCAGACCCCTTTGCCCCACCGGGCTCCCCCGACGCCCCCCTCCTTCTCGGCGAGCGCAGTGACCTGCTGGAATCCATGCGATTTGAGCGTCCCAAGAGCACGACGCCATAAGCATGTGCCCAGCAGAGCCGGCCCTTCTCTCCTTGGGCGAACAACACGCCCCCATCCAAGATCAACTACTGCAAATCCTTCGCCTGAACAGGCTCGGACCAGAGTTTCCCGTCTGCAAAACCCGTGCGGAGGCCAATGCGAGTCTCCGCATCACCGCGCACGATATCGCGCAGGGGTATGTGGACGATCCTCTGCTCTCCCGGCGCCAGGCTGACCACTTCAGCGGCAGTCTCCCCGAAGGCGCCCTTACCGGAAGACTTCCACGTTTGTTTCGGCTTGTACTCGAAGTAGACGTACGCAGGCTTGCGTGCCTTCCCCGTGTCGGCGCCCACACCATAGACCTTGAGAGCTTTCCCGGAAACGTTCTTCAACTCAAACTCCACCATGGGACTGGTCGGATCCGTCCGGTTCACCAACTTGAAGCGAAAGTCGTAGTCCGCACCAAAGGACGAGGAAACGACGCACAGAGCAAGGGCCGCTGCAATACAACTCAGTTTCATAGCATGAAGAGTGATGTGCCAGGGAGCCTATCAAGTCTCCTCAAGGTTGTCACCAGCATTCTCGGAGCCGCCCCATCCACTAGCAATGGCCAGGCCCAGGTTTCCCCAGGCCCAGCCATTGCGCCCCCAATACCAAGGGCCTGCGCTGGGACACCAAAACCTGGCGCAGACCCGCATGATTTGTTGTTCAAGGAACCAGCGCCAGCTTTTCTTCCCATGGACCTGTAAATTTGGAATGGAATAAATCACAAGGCCATTGCGCAAATCTCAATTGGAGTCAGTGGGAAAATGGTATCGAACCGGCGAACGTGCCGGGAGGCGCATGAGCAGCCACAGCGCAACTTTGGCGCGCACACTTGAGGCTCGTGAAATAGTCTGACGGTGCCGCCGGTTGCGATGCTGTCGCGAGCCGGGCAGCCGTGCCTCTGCCCAACAACTCAAAAACCGCCCAACACAACCTACCTCCCCTGCTCATCCTTCCGCCCCGCCGCATAAGCTCCAAAGACCGCGCGTATCTCATCCCGCACGCGGCGGAAGACGGCGTACTGCTCCTCTTCGGTTCCGGTGGCATGCGCAGGATCATCGAAGGGGAAGTGGTGACGGTTCACCTGGCCGGGAAACATGGGGCAGGCCTGGTCCGCATTGCCACACACGGTGATGACGGTCTCCACCTCGCCATTCAGGAATTCATCAAGATGCTTCGAGCGGTGCGCGGAGATATCGAGGCCTATCTCTGCCATGGCCTTGATGGCCAGGGGATGCACATAGCCTGCAGGCTTCGACCCGGCGCTGCGGACCTGGTAACCCTGGCCCAGCGCCTCGCGCAGGATGCCCTCGGCGAGGTGGGAGCGGCAGCTGTTGCCCGTGCAGAGGATGAGGATGGTGGGAGCGGACATGAGGAAAGCTCTTGGTTCTTCGTTGTTGGTGCTTGGTTCTTAGTTTTTTGTTGGCGCGGGTGGATGGCAGCGACCATCGCAGCAACCGGGATCGCGAACACCGATGCATAACGGCACGGCCAGCAGGGCTCCGAGCAAGGGCGCGGCGAGGTAGATCCACAGATGCTCCAGATGCCCGCTCACCATCGCAGGAGCGAGGGAGCGTATGGGATTCATGGACGCACCGCAAATGGGTCCGGCAAACATGGCCTCCAAGCCAATCACCGCACCGATGGCGATGCCTGCCGTCGTGCCCTTCTCCTTTGCCCCGGTGGAGACACTCAGGATGGTGAGCATGAGCATGGCAGTGAGGACGATTTCCAAAATGAAGCTCTGGCTCCACGCGCCTGCCGGCAGGGTGGCGCCCAGTTTGCCATTCTCCGGGAAGAGCACACGCAGCAGACCACTCGCGGCAAATCCCCCCACCACCTGCGCAGCCACATACGCAGGCACCTCACGCCACGGGAAGCGACGCCCCACAGCGAAGGCCAGCGTCACGGCGGGATTCAAGTGCGCCCCGCTCACGTCGCCGAAGGTGTAGATCATCGCCAGCACCACGAGGCCGAAGGTCAGCGCAATGCCCGCGTGGCCGATGGCGCCTCCGCTGGCTTCATTGATGATGATGGCCCCCGTGCCCGCGAAGATGAGCACAAAGGTCCCAAGGGATTCCGCGAGCAGTTTTTTCATGGGGAAACGGAATCAGCAGCAACCGGAGCCGGAGCAGCAGGACGTCTGGGCCGCTCTCGCATTGCCCGCGTTCACGGGTTCAGGCACCCCGCAGCGTTCCTTCGCGAGGCAGTCCGTGTGCTTGTGGCCCAGCACCAGCACCACGGCGTGCTCCCGCACCTCGTGTCCCTCAATCGTGTACTGGGAGATCACACGATCCTCATATTCGATTTCCACCGGGATGGATTCATCCGGCAGGAAGGTCTTCGCCTTTTCCAGTATGGCCGCTGCCTTCTTGGCCTCGATGCGATGGTCCACATCCTCCCCCACCCACACCTGGAGCTGGCACGCCTCGGCAGAGCGCAGGGTCCCGCCGCAGTCGATGAAGGTCTTCTTCACATGCCCCACCTCCGTGACGTGGAAGGACACGGGCACCGGGGAGCCGTCCGGCAGTCGCAGGCGGAAGTGTTTGCCGCCCTGGCTCGCGAGCAGGGATTTGAATTCGCGCAGGTTCATGATGCGTCTGTGGGGTTAGGGTGTTTGGGAAACCTTCTGCGGAGTGACCGGCTTCAGCTTCGTGAGGATGGTGGGCAGCGGGCAGCAGCTCTCGTCCCGCTCGGTCAGCCGCTTCACGGCACGCTTCGCATCCGCCTTCAGCACCGAGTCACTGGCCGGAGATACTTCGAAGAACTCCCCCATGGTGGAGAGCAGGCGGCGGTGATTCTGCGCGAGACGGTAGTACATCCACTTCCCGCACTTCTCCTCATCCAGCAGACCCGCCTTGCGGATCACCTGCACATGGCTGGAGACGGACGATTGCGGCATCTTCAGGATGTCCGCCAGCTCGCACACGCACAGCGGCTCATTGAAGACGAGCTGGATGATCCTCCAGCGGGTCTCATCCGCGAGAGCATGGGCAAATGCAACGACATCCTTCATCACGAGAATCATCGTAACGACTTTTCCCGTTATGTCAAACCCCGGAATGTGACATTTTTCTCAATTCTCTCCGAGGACCGGGGTGGCGGGAGCTACGGTTTCCGCACCTTCTCCTCCACGCGCCACCACACGCGGATCACACCGCTCTTGCCATCGGCCGGCAAAATGCTGAGGCACTTCTGGTTCAACACGATCACGATGTCCGCATCCTCGGTGTCCTTGGGTATCTTGTGTGACTTGCGGACCACGTAGTTCAGCGTGGACGGCAGGGCATAGCCACCCTGCCAGTACCAGTCCCCGGAGTACTCATCATCGAGTGTATTCCTTGCGGTCCACGACTTGCCCGTGAAGGTGCCGCCCTCGTGGAAGGTAATGGTCTGCCTCAGCCCTCCGATGGTTCGCTGATAGGTGCCCGGCAGCAAGGTCGAGTCGACATCCGGGCGGACGAAGGGATCGAGCGCATGCGCCTGCATGACCGCACCCAGACATAGACACGCACACACCACTATCCGGAACATCAGGTACCAGCGGATACGTAGAGGCGGCAAAGACACCATGGCAGGCACGACACGGCCATGCTCCCAGAGATGCCACGACCGCGCAAGCCTGTTCTCAACCACCTCGCAAAACTCCCGTATTCACCCGCCTAGCCCGGCAGTGTCCTCACGTGCCTCCGCTTCAGGATCGCCAGATGCACGAGATACACCACGCAGAGCAGCGGGCAGGAACACGGAGAGCACCGGCACCATCTGCGTGGAGTAGAGGGCATCCGGTTCCGCTGTTGCGACCACCTCGCGCATGGCCCAGCGGAACTTCATCACACTAAAACCCGCGCTCGCCGCAAAGACGATACCCACCGAACTCAACCTCCACAGCATGCCCGGCACACCACGCGGTATCGATTGAAAGAAAAGCGCACCGTTCAGCATGCCAAAGCCGAAGAGGCAGAGCCAGAAGAGCCACTGCGGCACAGGATCCATCTCGATGAACTTGATCCCCGGCTGGCCGGAGACGAAGTCGATGTACATTTTCCAGGCGGGATGCATCGCAGGATTTGGATTCTCTAACGTCCCCTTCCCTTCAACAACCACTCCACCGCGGCAGACTCCCCTTCCTGACTGAGACGGACAAAAAATTCACGCCGCAGGCCGGGATCTGACTTGGGATCGAAGACCAGCGGCGAGAGCTTCGAGCCTGCATCCAGACGACGGGAGACTTCCGCCATGATTTGTTCCATCTGCGCCTTCCGCTCCACCGACTGCGCCTCCGCACCCGCGCGGGTGCCCTGCCGGTGTAGGATGGTGTATTCGATCAGGCCCGCCCTCGATTGGTAGAGCAAGTCAAACTCCCGGGACCCCCGCAGGAGTTTGGCGAATTTCGAAGCTACCTCATCGGTACGGCTTTCGTTGTCTCCGTACAGGTCCCGCGTTTTCATGAGGAAGTCGATGGAGGCATTCAACTTCACGAGGTAGTTGGTGTCGAAATGAGCCACCTGGTCGCCGGTGATTTCCACCCCGCCCTGCGATTCGAGCGCATCCAGCATGTCCATGCGACGCTCCTGCACATCGTTGAAGATTGGCTCCTTTTCCACGAGCTGCTCCAGCTCATCCGCGAACTGGTCGAGTTCCTTCGCGGAGGCATACATGCCGGCACGCATCAGATTGGGCAGAGGATTCTCCGGCTCCAGCGTTTCCAGCAACGTGAGGTAGTGCGAGTCCGGAGTCTTCGCCTCCAGGCATGAAACCAGAATCACGCGCGGGTCACCGGGATACAGCTCCTGTGCCTTGCGCAGCAGCGCCTCATCCTGGGTAAGAGCAAACTCCGCGAGGAGTGCGCGCGCAGCGCTGGAGGATTCCTCGCGGGGCGGTTCCGCCACATGCGCGCTTTTCGGAGCGCCCGGCTGCGGCACCGGCTTCTCCTTGGCGGGCCTGGCAGCCTCTGGATCATTCCCGCGTTTCCATTTCAGGATGGCCACCACCCCAAGCGCAAGCGCCACCCCCAGCAGGAGGATGGGTGCCGTGGCACGATTGACAGAAATCTTCAGCATGAATGCGAGGGATGCCTGTGAAGGTGAAAATGCGACACGCGTGTTGTACCCCCATCAGCCAGCGCCATCCAGAAAAGAAATGGTCTCAGCGGGATGAATCCGACCACAGACACTTCATAGCACGAACCGAGGCATCCCCGCCTTCCATCCTCACATTCCACCCCATTTCCCCTTCCCTCCCCCCATTCGCGGCGTAACGTCCTGCGATGATGTTCTCAAATCCCTGGTTCTGGACTGCGTTGATTGCCACCGTTGGGCTGTGGAAGCTGGAGATGCTGGCCACGTTCCTGAACATGTCCGCGCTCTCCCCGAAAGTGCCAAAGCGTCTGGAGGGTACGGTGACGGAGGAGGAGCATGAGCGGGCGCTGGAGTATGCCCGCGTGTCTGCGCGCTTCAGCGTCCTGTCGGACAGCATCCAGCTCGGTCTTTTCCTCGGTTTCTGGTTTGCGGGCGGCTTCGGCTGGGTGGACCACTGGGTGCGCGGACTTGGCCTTGGAGAAATCCAGTCCGGCCTGGTGCTGCTCTCCACGCTCTTCGTGTTACAAGGCCTGCTGATCCTGCCCTTTGATTGGTATGACACGTTCCGCATTGAGGCGGCGTTCGGCTTCAACAAGATGACGCTGGGCACCTTCATCATGGACCGGGTGAAGGGGCTCTTCCTCGCCGCTCTCATCGGCCTGCCACTGCTCGCGCTGCTGCTGCATCTCTTCACGTCCTATCCCCTCGCGGCCCTCTATGCCTGGATGGTGGTCACGGCCTTTTCCCTTGTGCTGAGCTTCCTCTCGCCACGGCTCATCCTGCCGATGTTCTTCAAGTTCCAGCCGCTGGAGGATGCGGAGCTGAAGGCCGCGATCATGGAGCTCTCCCGCAAGCTCGAGTTCCCCGTGGCGGAAGTGAGCGTGGTGGATGGCTCGAAGCGCAGCACGAAGGCGAATGCATTCTTCACCGGCTTCGGCAAGACCAAGCGCATTGCCCTGTTCGACACGTTGTTGCAAAACCACAGCCGCGATGAGATCCTCGCCGTGCTCGCGCATGAGATTGGCCACTGCAAGCGCCGCCATGTGCCGAAGCAACTGGCCCTCTCCGTGCTCTCCACGGGACTCATGTTTGCGCTCATGCATTTTGCGATTCACGATCCCCGCCTGTGTGCCGCCTTCGGCATCACACAGCCGTCCGTCGCGTGGGGCTTCGCGTTCTTCGGCATCCTGTTCCAGCCCGTGAGCACCTTGATTGGCCTGCTGGGCAGCTGGATGAGCCGGAAGTTTGAGTTCGAAGCGGATGCCTTCGCACGCGAGGCCATGGCATCTCCGAAGCCACTGGTAGACGCACTCACCCGTCTCACGCGCGATCACCTGGGGAATCCCACGCCCCATCCTTTCTACGTGACCTTGCACTATTCACATCCTCCCATCCTGCAGCGGCTGGAGGCACTGGAGGCGACGTGATTCTGAACAAAACCAGATGCACAACCGCCCCACGTCAGCGAGATTTTCCATAATCTCCCCATGATGAGCAGCTCGGCAGTCACTCTCCAGTGTCCAGCATGCGGCGGCGTGTTCCTCACGCTGCAGCAGGGCACAGGCGGAGCGGAGATATGCCCGCACTGCTCCATGTCCGCGCCGCGTGCGCGGTATCGCTCCATGGAGTCGCAGAACAGTCCGGGCGCGCGCACCACGCTGCCGCCACGGCGACCGGAATCGGCTCCCGGCACCACCTCGCAGCCGGTGCCAGTGATCACCGCCGCGATGACTCCGGAGGCGGTGGACGCAGAGCGCCCCATCACACCTGCCACTCTCCCTCCCGTGAGACCGGGATTCGCCACGGGACCGGTGAGCATCCTCCCGCCGCCGCAGAGTTTCGAGGCCACTGCGCCTACGCCTGCACCCGCCTCGCCCGCCCCCCTTCCGATCCCCATTCACGCGCCCGCGACGACCCCGGGGCTCATGCCACCCGTGTCCACTACAGACGTGCAGGTGCTCTCCATGCAGTTGCCCGCTCCAGAGGCAACGCCTGGTCCCATGACCCATTCAGAAAGAGTGGCCATCCCGCCGGTGCCTCCCGGGGAGGTGCCCCTGCCCAGCCGGGTACTGCAGACGCTGGCGACACCGACCACATCGGTGCCGACCTATCACCCGGCACAGGCACCGGTTGCTTCCCCCTTCTCGGTCGCGGCAACACCCACGGCAGAGCACCCCGCGCTGGCCCCCATCGCGCCCCCAGCACCGCCGCAGCCCTTGGCACCAGAGTCGGTGGCGGCCGCCCAGCCTCCCGCGTTTGAACAATACGCGCCAATGCCGGCCTACGCAGCAGCCACGGCACCCACGCCCACGCCCGCGTACGAGGCCCCGCCTGCACCTGCTCCCGTTCCCGCTTACGAGGCTCCACCAGCGCCGCAGCCCGAGCTGCCGCCGCAGTATCAGTACCATCAGTACGCTCAAGCGGCGCCCGCGATTTCGCCAGCCCAGCTTCCGGTCGCCTACCCTCCCGTTCCTGCGCCACCACCGCAGCCGGTCGATCTCGCTGCCCAGGCAAAGGTCTCGCCCGCCCAGCTCTGGGAGGCCGCGATGCTGCAGCACTACCACCAGCAGGCTCAGGAAGCCACCATCACGCCCACCGGCCGGGAGCTTTTCCCCACGGGTTCCGTGCCCACCTTCCAGCCGCCACCGCCGCCTCCCGGACCGGTGACTTTTGGCCCGCTCACGCCGCCTCCGAGCGCGGAAGTCTCGCCCGCAGCTTACGCACCACCACCTCAGGCAGCGTCAGCGCCGGTACCCGAACCCACCCTGCCAGCGGAGAACCCTCAGGAATTCAACGCCCCCCGTCCGGGCGGCACCGTGCTGCCCACAGCCCGGTCAGCGCCTCCTGCCGTGCCCCTGCACGCCTACGGGGCCTTGCCCGTTGTTTCTGGAGCGGATCCTCTGCCGCCACCTCAGATTGGCTTCGTCAGCGCGCCACAAGTGGAGCCACCTCCCATCCCGGCGGAAGGTGATGTTCCCCCTGCCACTTCACCTTTCGGCATGGCGACTGCCACAAGCCCGGTGGAGGTGCCCGCCCTTCCACCGCCATCGGCATTGTCCGAGCCCGCCACGACTCCCACGCCGGACTTCATCGCGGCGCTCGAGCAGGTGCAGGCTCAGGTGCAGACACAGGCGCCCATGCAGTCGTTCTTCACGTCGGCAGAGCCCCCTGCAGATCCCAGCATCTACGCCTCCGCGGAACCGCCCGCCATTGTCGGAGATCCACCAGCGGCCTTCGTACCCTCGCCCACACAGCCGCCCACCGTTGCGCCGCAACCGGCGCCCGCAGCAGAATCCCTGGCAGCCCAGCCGCCGCAGCAGCCGCAGCAGCAGGAGGTGACGGATTCCCATCCACACCATTCACCGCACCCCGCGCAGGACCTCGCCCTCGTCGCCGCCAAGATGGTGCGGAGCAGCGGTCCTCCTCCCGCACCCGCACCCTCAAGCAGGCGTGCTCCATGGATTGCCGGTCTGGTGCTCGGTTCGCTGGCCCTCGCCGGTGGCCTGCATTTCCTCAAAGATCGCCTGCCCCCATTGCTGAACCCCGGCGACGACACTCCGCCCACCCCCACGCAGGCATCGAACAACTCCAAGACACCTCTCCCGCCCACACCTTCTCCGGAAATCAAGAAGGCGAATGCGCCCACACCTGCGGAACTCGCAGCGAACGCCTCCACACCCTCGCCGGAGGTGAGGGACGCCCAAGTGCCTGCCAGGCAGACGGCGCTTGCCACTACCGCACCGGCCTCCACGGATGCCAGTCCCACCAGCACGACCCCGGATGCGAATGCTGCGTCGGGAGCACCCCCTGATGCCCTGCCTGTGCCGCCGATGCCTCCCGCCCCTGCGCAGGAGGAAGTGCGCCGCGCCATGCCGTCGAATCCGGAGACGCTCTCCATTTCTCAGGAAGACCCGCTTTCCGCCATCGCCGCGAAGCTCATGTTCGGCATCGACAGCGCTTCCTCTGCTGAAGAACGCGCCCGGTGGATTGCCGACCCGGACAAGCACAGCGCCGACATGGAGCGTCTCATCAGGCTGCGCGGCGGCCGGTTGAATACGCGCGAGGTCCAGCCTCTCGTCCTCCCCAACTCCGGCCCGATACACGCCCTGCCCTCCGGTGAGCAGGTATCCCTTTTCCGCGTGACCTCCCCTGCCTCGCGCGGCGGAGCCCTTTTGCGACTGCATGCACAAAATGGAGGTCATTTCATCGACTGGCCGCTCTTCGCCCAGACGTATGACAATGCCTTTGATCGCTTCGTCGCCACCAATCGCGCCATTCCCGGAAAGGCGGAATGGTTCACCGTGCTGTGCAGCCTCATCGGCGATCCGAATGGGAAAAATGCAACACGCGAAGCCCATCTGAGGCTCAAAGTGCAAGGCTCTCTCGCCGAAACCGGTGTCACCGAGGCATGGGCGGAGAAAAATACTCCCGCGGGCAGGTACCTTCTGCAGGAGATGGCACCCGGTCATACATATCTCATTGATATTCAATTTGGTGCGTCTGACGCAGGCAACCGGCGCCTGATGGTGCTGGACTGCGCAGCGACCCGTGGCGAGTCCGCTCAAGCGAACGCTAATAAATAGTTGGCACGAAATTTGCTTGCCAAATATTTGTAGTGCGTGTTGGATAGAGGTGCATGTCCAGTCAGGGCCTCTTCCAAACCCAGTCTCTCAAGCAGGTCATCGGACCTCAGATGCAGCAGAGTCTGCAGATCCTGCAGGCACCCGCCCTTGAGCTCCAGCAGATCGTCCAGCAGGAACTGGCGGTGAATCCCGTCCTGGAAGTGGAGAACTCCGAGGTGTCCCTGGAGCAGACTGCGCCGGAGGATCCGGATGCGGACATCTCCTCCCTCTCCCGCCTGGATGAGGAATGGCGTGAGTACTACGCGCAACAGCGCTCCTCCGTGGGTCCTCGCACATCAGAAGATGATGAGAAGCATCGTTTCATGATGGATTCCATCACTGCGGAAACCACGCTTCAGGAACATCTGCTCAGCCAGCTCAACCTCGCCGACCCGGGGGATGAGAAGCTCCGCGAGATGGCGGAGTTCATCATTGGGAACATTGATGATGATGGCCTCCTGCACACCTCCCTGGATGAGCTGAGCCTGCGTCACGGACTCCCCCTCGATGATCTCGCGAAGGCCAAAGCGCTGGTGCAGAGCTTCGAGCCTGCCGGTGTCGGCGCGGAGAATCTGCGCGAGTGCCTCATGCTCCAGCTGGAGCGTCAGGGACGGAAGTCCAGCCTCGCGCACCGCATCGTGGATCATCATCTGGAGGATCTCGCGCACAAGCGCTACACGCTGCTGGCAAAGAAACTTGCCGCGCCGCCGGACCAGATCTCACGCGCAGTGGAAGTCATCGCCGCGCTCGACCCGCGTCCCGCGCAGGGCTTTGCACAGATGCGCAATCACTACGTCACGCCGGACATCCGGGTGGAGCGCACAAACGGCTCCTACATTCCGGTGATGAATGAGCGAGACCTCCCGCACCTGCGCATCAGCAATGCCTACAAGGACCTCCTCGCCCAGCCTGACACTGGCAGTGAGGCACGCAGCTACATCCGTGAGAAGATTCGCGGCGCGAAGTTCCTCATCCGCAGCATCGCCCAGCGCCAGCAGACCATCCAGCGCATCGCCACGGAAATCATCGCGCACCAGAAGGAGTTTTTCGAGAAAGGTCCCAGCCAGCTCAAACCGCTGAACATGGCCACCGTGGCCGAGGCCGTGGGCGTGCATGAAACGACGGTGAGCCGTGCCATCGCCGGCAAGTTCATCGCCACACCGCATGGTGTGTTTGAGCTGAAGTACTTCTTCACCAGCGGCGTCCGCACCGAAGGTGGCGATGATGTGAGCAACACCGCCGTGAAGAATGCCATCGGAGAAATCATCAAGGCCGAGCCTGCCCACAAACCCTTCTCCGACGAGCAGCTCGTGAAGCACCTCAACGACCGCGGCATCAAGGTCGCCCGTCGCACCGTGGCGAAGTACCGCGAGGCCATGGGCGTGCTGCCGAGTCATTTGCGGAAGTCGGCTTAAAGTGGTCCGCACACTCCGTGTGCGGTCAGAGGGTATCTCATCTCCTGATATACCCTAGCCCACCCGCTTGGGCGTGTCGCGACATCCCAGTCCCACACGACGCACGAACGTCAGGCAAACGAAGAGTGCATCTCGCAGAGCGCATGGACGTCAGGATTAGAAACGGCGTGATAGATGACAGATTCGGAGACCGTGACGCGCAGCGTCCCTGGACTGCGTGCAGCCCTGCTGCCGCTTTCCTGAAGTGCAGCCTGCTGCACGCTCCACCGCGACGAAGTCGCCAATCCCCTTCTGGACATGTCACCTCACGAGCGAGTGTCATCATCGCCACAGTCCCGCAGAGCGGGATGGACTCTTCAAAGCGGCAGCAGGGCTGCACGCAGTCCAAGGTGGCTTCGCCACACAAGTTTCGCTATGGGCGGGGTGGTCAGGTTTTTTGGAAGACGATGTCAGCCCAATCAAGAGAAGCTACATCAAATGCTCGACGACTTATCCTGAGGCCCATGCGCCCTGTGGGACTGCCCGCAGTCCAGGGACGCTTCGCGTCACAATCTCAGCATCATGGGCGTGATTCCCACGCTCTATTGGGTCACGAGACAATTCCTGATACGCATCACACGCCTCGCCCTCATTCCGCCTTCACCTTTGCGGGCACCGATTTGGCGGCAGGCTCAGGCTGGTACTCCAGGATGACTGGAGCGAGCACCTTGTTCTCCGGTCGCTGATACCCCACCTCGTCCTTGGAGTTCTCCGGTGTCACTCCTGTGTAGTCGTAGCAGACAAGCACACACCACCCAGGGCTGACATAGTACCGCATCACTTGCCTGCTCCCTGTTCCCGTCGTCACTCGCCCGCTATAGGGCATGAGGAGCTGGCCCGAACCCGGTGCCGGAGCCGGAGCGACATAGTACGGCAGTATCTTTTCCACCTCGGCCCGGGTCATGCCCGGCTGCACCTTCTTAATCCGCGCCTCCCACGTGGCGCGTTCATCAGCCGGACCGTCTTCTGCCACGAGAGCGTGCGAGAGAGTCACAAGACAGGCAAGAAGGAGCAGTGCGTTCTTCATGAGAGCGAAAAGTTGGGCCATCCTACCTCCCTCTCCCGCGGCTGGAAAGCTCCATTTCAGCCCACCACCTGTCTCAGTCATGCTTGTCCGCGACAAGCCAGATGAGATTCTTGCTCCTGTCCACACCCATGGCTGCTCTGCTGCTATGCCAGCCATTGTTCTTGCTCCAATCCCGGTGCACGTAGAGCTCAAGCTGTCCGACCGGAGGCTGCCACCATGAGGGGCCGCCTCCTCCTGGCTCGCCTCGGAAATCCGGGGGAACCTCTGTGGCCGGCTCAAAGCCCATGGCGATGTGCCTCTCGATTTCTTCAGGCGTCGCTTGCAACAACAGCCAATGCCCGCACGAGTCCACGACAATATGATGCCGGGCACTCAGCACCTGGATTCCAGGTGGAGGCAACACACTGAACTCCTCCCGGTATGCCGCCGCCAGTTCATCCGGCGTCGTTGCATCATAGGGGGAGTAGAGCATGGCAAAGCCGACACTTACCAGGCCGCAGAGCAAGGCTGCCACCAATCCCGTTCCGAGCATCGAGCACAGCGCGAACTTCCAGCTCTTCTTCACGCAGGCGACAATGAGCAACACGACCAGACTGAGGAAGGAGAAAGCAATGATTCCCATCAACAACAAGGAAGTGAGGAGAACAAAGACGTTCATTCAGTTCCAGTCTGGGGATGGTAATGGTAAAACACACTAGCGCCCCGCCTTGGACGACTCCGCACGCTCGGCCACAGGTGAGGCGGCCCGCTCTCCCTGCTCCGGTGCCTTGGTCAGATCGATCACGAGTACCACCGCGCCAATCACCACGAGAATGGGACCCCACCAGGACATCGGCAGGAAGAAGAAGCTGTCATGACGCTCGCTGACCACGACCTCCTCACCCGTGAGCTTGTCCGTCTCCGTCCGTACAGCACGCTTCTCCACCGCACGCCCCACGAACCAGCACAGGACGGCGGAAAGAAAAAGGCTCACCGCGAAGGGCCACTTGTGCGCCTTCCAATATTCCTCTCCCCACCAGGCATTGGAGGCAAGATTGAAGGCAAAGGAACTGCCGAAGATGATGACGAAGTTCAGGAAGCCGAAACCCTTGTAGATGATCATGACGATGCGCCGATGAGAGTTCGCGAGTGTGCCCCAACCGGTGCATTCTTCAAGCCCATGTGCTGGCAGGGCCCCAACACAAACGCTTCTTCACGACTCTTCGATGGTCACCGCCACACCCACTTCCCGGTGACAGAAATGGGAAATGCCCCACTCACCCACCCGGCCTCCTCCGCACCCCGCGTGCCGCGCCCTTCTGATTCCGCCAATACGTCATCGCCTCCTGAAAGCAGATGCCGGGGAGGTCTTCCACACGAGTAGCGAGGAATTTCTGCGCGTCCTCCACCCCCTGGTTGTACGCGAAGGGCGCGATCTCGCTCATGATGTAATCGAGAAAGAATCCCGCCTGCAAGTCACTCAGTTCCGCATCGAGAGTTTCAGTGAAGAAGCGCTTCAGAGACTCTGCGGCGTCGTGCTTCTGTTCCTTGGTGAGCGTAGTGTGCATGGTGAGTGAATGCCAGTGAAGGAGTGGTCCGCATACTCCGTATGCGGGCAGCAGGCAACTTGCCTCGCGATGAATACCCGCCGCATTGACGCCGAAGCTCTACTCACTCACCCCCCTCATGACACATGAACGCCAGGGTGATGTGAAAACTGTGCCGAAGGCCCTGGACTGCGCGCAGTCCCGCAGAGCGCATGGGCGTCAGGATAAGAAGACAGCATGATTCATGCAACTGATTCGGACGCTGTGACGCGAAGCGTCTCTGGAGTGCGCGCAGCCCTGCTGCGCATGTGCGTCAGGTTAAGGGATGGAGAACTGCGGCGTATCCAGCAATGACCTTGGTTTGCTTTCATCTGGCACGCGGAAGGGGCGCTTTGCGTCGTGGAGTGCGTGTGGCAAGCGTTAGCGCGACACCGCCTTGAACGGAGAGGATGAGCATCATGAATCGGAATCACGGTCCAAGTTCCAAGGTGCTCTCTCGCCACGGAGGCTCGTATGCTGGACTCCACCAAAGTTCCCCGGCATGTCTGGACTGCATCCCTCCGTTCAAAGCGGTGTCGCGGCCTCAAGGGAGGCTCTTGCCACCGCACTCCATGACGCAAAGCGAACTGGTACGATGAGCGGATTTCCATTGCGCCATCTCCCTGCTGCAATCCTTCACGGTTTCTTAGCCTCACGCTCATGCGCTCCGCAGGACTGCGCGCACTCCAGAGACACTTCGCGTCACGGCCTCTCGATCACGCGATCACTCGCGTGTGTCCCGCTTCCCCAACACCCGCACACGGAGTGGGCGGACCACCATCACACCATGCACCACCAACACTCCGCACCGTCACCTGTACGATCAGGGCCTCATGATCCTCGCGCCGGCCATGCCAGTGCGTCATGCATGAGAGGATTGGGGGACGAATCCTGGAAGGCTCCACCCTGACCGTACACGTGACGGTGCGGACGATCGATCACATCAGAACGAACAAACAAAAAAGACGTGCGCACGCGGGTGCTCAATAGAGACGGCCGGGATGCCACTTCAGGGCATGGCTGGTGGCCGTGGCATCATAGACCTCACCCTGACGAAGCGCTTCACGAAGCAAATCGATGATGCGTTCATCAGAGATCTCTGACGATGGCTGGCTGGTCTCCGCACTCGACGCGTGCGCACGTTTTGGTTTTGGGGAGGAAACAGGTTTGGGGGCGATAGACGATGGCGACGATGCACTCATGGTTTGTCCCATAGAATTGCCAGCACCGTGCCAAGGCACTTGTGAAAATCACAACACCTTGGATTCCAGACAATTACAAGAACATCACACAACCACTCGCCCCCGCAGTTTTGCCACGGATTGAAAGGAACTGTCCCTTGTTGTTGAAAGAAACTTTCAATCCGCGGTCCATGGGAGCTGCTACGGGTCACATGTTTGGTTTCGTGCGCATCCAGCCCAGCGTATCGCGCAGGAATTTGTCCGCTGCCGCCCTTTCAGTCAGTGCGACCGTCGTGCCATCCCGCCTCCGGACGATGATGGTTTCTCCATCGGAGATGCGGTCCAGAATGACCAGTCCAGCAAGACCCGCGAAGTGTGAGGAGAACAGATTCAGCAGTGCGTCTTCCGTGTACTCCATGCAGAAATCAGGCGACGCATGACCTTGGGACCAATCGTTCGCGGGAGATTCATGGGACATGGTGGGGGGGAGATTTTGATAGGATGACATGATGGTTGATGATGGTTGGCCGGCGTGTCTTCAGGGGTCCTTGGGCTTCACTGCGCCCTTGTGGCCGAGTTGTTTCACAGCCTGGTTCAGCAAATCAAAGTTGAGCGGCTTCTGGATGACCGTGACCGGCCCGCTTGCACAGATCGTGCTGAGCACTTCGCTGTCCGGATAGCCCGTGATGACCACGATGGGCAGGTCCGGATGCTGCTCCTTCAGCTTCTCGTAGACCACGTCCCCGGGAATGTCCGGGAGCTGCAGATCCAGGAATACGAGGGCAAACTGCTGCTGCCGGGCGAGGGCCAGAGCTTCCGCACCGGAACCCACGACGACACGCCCCAAGCCCGCCTTCCGCAGGAATTTCTTGAAGAGGCTCTGGATGGCCGGCTCATCATCCACCACCAGCACCGTGGGCAGCGTGAGGTCGGTGTCCGCATCCTTGCGCAACAGATCGCGGTCCAGCAGACTACGCTTGATGCGATAGCGCCCTCCAATCGGAATCACAGGGATGCGGCCTGTCTTCACCAGGTAGTAGGCCGTGGGCAGAGGAATGCGGAGATAGTAGGCGGCTTCCTTGACGGTAATGAAGTCCGAGGACTCGTCTTGTTGGCTCATGGAAATGTCGGGAGTCGTGAGGCTGAGGGAGGCGAATCTGCGTGTGTGTGCGTGTCGTTTTCTTCAGGACTTGCCGGGGCCATCTCGCACCGCTGCCACCGTTTCTTTTGATGGGATCCTGTCATGCAACTGCGCACTGCCCCACCACATCGCCGCTGCGAACATCAGCAGGCACGCCACGACAATGATGACATTTGCCGTGGGCTCGTGGCGATCCGGATGCTCCAGCTTCAGCCCACGCATACGCATCCAGCGCGCAGGGGCACTGTCCGCAGACACACTTCCCCAGCTCTCGCGCGTATCGATGTCGCGGATGCCGGAGCGGTATCCGGGCAGCGCCAGCTCAGAGGGCTCAAAAAAAGCGCCCGGCACCTTCCCTCTCACGGTGGCCTCTTTCGCCAATGCCGTGAGCAGCCGGAGATGGGAGTGCGAAGCGGGAGATGCCATAATGGACACGATGGCATTGCCAAATCCGTGCCAACAGCTTCCCCACCCAAGTTAACACACTCACCCAGAACACATTAAATCCAACAAAAACATTTTTCCACGCGCTGTTAACCACCCTGTTTTGAAACAATGTTTCCCGCGGTGGTGATAGAAACTTTCACTCCGCGTCCTGGGCAGGCGGCTCCGTATCCGCCTTTTCGAAACCGTGCTCCTGCATCTTCTTGCGCAGGGTCACTCGTGATATGCCGAGCCAGTCACACACCTGGCCGAGATGGGAGTCTGAAAGCGTGAGCGCCGTGCGAATCAGGCTGCGTTCCAGCCGCTCCACCAGGTCACGGTGCACCTCACCTTTGCCGGACTTCTGCGCCTCTTCCAGAGCGTGCAATACGGACTGCCGGATGGCCTGGTCAAAGTCCGTGGTGCCGGACCCCTGCACCGCCTGCTCCACTCCGCCGCCGAGCACCGCTTCCACGAGCACCGTCGTGACTTCGTAGCCGCGGCTCCGCAGCGCGATCTGCCGCACGGCATTGCGCAGCTCACGCACATTCCCCGGCCACTCATGCTGCAGAAGGCGGTTCATCACGCGCGCAGGAATCGCCGGTCGTGGCAGTTGGTAATCCGCTGCGGCTTCCTCCAGAAAGTGCGCGATGAGCAATTCCACATCACCCTCGCGCTCACGCAAGGCGGGCAACTGAATCACCGCCGCATTGATGCGGTAGTACAAATCTTCGCGGAAGCGCTTCTCCTCGATGCGCTGCGCCAGCGGCTGGTGGGTGGCGGCGATGATGCGCACATCAACGGGCAGTTCACGGTTGCTTCCCAGCGGCTGGATGCGGCGCTCCTGCAGGGCGCGCAGCAGCTTCACCTGCACCGGCAGCGGCAGGTCGCCAATCTCATCCAGGAACAAGGTGCCACCCTTCGCCTGCTCGAAGCGGCCCACACGATCCCGCGTGGCACCGGTGAAGGCACCACGCACGTGGCCGAAGAGTTCACTCTCCAGCAGGTTCTCCGGAATTGCTCCACAGTTCACCACCACGAAGGGTCCCGCACGACGCGCGCTGTGATGGCAGATGGCACGCGCCACCAGTTCCTTGCCCGTGCCCGTCTCTCCAAGAATCAACACACTCGTGTCCGTGGGCGCGATGCGGCCGATATCCTTCCACACGGTCAGCATGCCACGGCTGCGGCCCAGCAGGCCGGGATCCTTTGGCGAGGTTGCCGTGGCCCTCGACCTGCGTGATTCACTTCCTGCAGATTTGCTGGCACGCACCGCCTCCGCCACCAGCTTCAGCAGGTCCTCCAGATCAAAGGGCTTCAGCACATAGTCATAGGCGCCGCGCTTGATGGCCTCGATGGCGAGCTCGCTGTTGCCATGCGCGGTCATGAGAATCACGGGCCGCAGCGGATGTTTCTCGCGCAGGGTCTCCAGCAGTTCCATCCCACCCATGCCCGGCAGACGCAGATCCGTCATCACGAGGTCATAGGTCCCCTCGCCTGCCTTCGCCAGACCGTCTCGGCCATCATGGCACACCGTCACGGAATAGTCTTCCGCAGCGAGGATCATCTCCAGCGACGCCGCGATATCCACGTCGTCCTCCACCACGAGGATGGCGCCACTCCGGCCCATGCCTAGGACGTCTCCTTTCCTGCGAGAGGAATGCGGAACTCAAAGCAGGCACCGCGATCTCCCTTGCGATTCCACGCATGGATGGAGCCACCCCACTTCTCCACGGACAAGCGGCAGAAGTACAATCCCAGCCCGGACTGGCCCGCATTCTTCGAGCCCTGTACAAACGGCTGGAAAAGACGCTCCTGCAGATGCGTCTCGATGCCGGTGCCCTGGTCCTCCACACGGCACACACCCATGCGGCCTTCCTTCTCAAAGTAGATGCCCACGGTGCCACCTTCCTTGCTGTGGCGGATGGCATTCACCAGCAGGTTCTCAATCACCCGGCTCAGCGTCAGCTTCTCTGCCGCGACCGGCAGGGAAGGTCCGAAGAAAGGACACAGCGATACGCCCGCCTCCGCTGCCTGTGCAGCCAGTGCTGCGGCTGTCTCCGCACCCACCGCCACGAGGTCCGGTGCATCGGGACCATCGAGATCACCCGCGGAATCCAAATCCGTGGCGAACGCCTCGGCAATGACGCGGATCAATTTCCGCTGACGCTCCGCCTGCACCATGATGCGCTGCACGGAGGAGCGAAGTCCTCCGTGTCCCTCGCCCAGGTGGCGGTTGATGTGCTGGAGATTCATCAGCACCGTCGTGGCCGGATTCCCCAGGTCATGCATGATACACTCCAGCAGCACCTGCCTCTTCTCCAGGTCCTTCATCAGGCGGCGACGATTGAGGCTCTGGTCATGCGAGCTCTGCACAAAGGTCTGCTCCTCACGCCAGCGCTCATCCGCCGGCAGGATCATCAGCAGGTCCTCGCTGCCCACGCCACGAATGGCTATCGCTTCAAAGAACCGGCGTGCATTGGCAATGGTCTCCTCCCAGATGCCGGAGCGCAGGGACTCACCCACCCCGCGATCCCAGAACTCCGCACCGATACCGCTGGTGAAGTCTTCAAGAAACAATGAGCGCTCGCGGAACTCCTGCTCCGAGCCGAACGCGATCTCCCACCAGAGGGGCGGTGTATCCAGCAGGCGGAACTCGCCCGTCTTGCCCTCGCGCACCAGCACCACGGCTTCGAGCGCACCCAGCGCCAGGCGGCGCAGTTCATCATCCATGGGACCACCATTCATACCAGTCGCTGGGTTTCATTTTCCGAGCCGCCGCACATGCGACGCGCCAGCAGGTCAAAGGCCTCCGCGACCTGCTCTCCGGTGCGCGCGCTGGTGCTCATCACTTCAATCCCCTCCTCGCGGAAGCGGGCGAGATCCTTGGCTTCCACTTCCCACTCATTCACGAGGTCGTGCTTGTTGATGAGTAGCAGCGAGGGCACTCCGGGGAAACGCGCCATGACTTCCTCACGCTCTGTGCGGATGGTATCCAGCGTCTCCGCACGTGTGCCATCCGCCACATACAGGATGCCCGCGGCCCCCTGCAGGTAGGACTTTCGCACCGACTGGAATTCATCACTCCCCGCGAGGTCCCAGACCATCAGGCGCACCTCCTGCCCATTCGCCACCACGGTGCGCTGGTCAATCTTCACACCCACCGTGGACAGATAGTTATCCGAAAACATGCCGCTGACGAACTGCCTCACGAGGCTCGTCTTCCCCACGGCATAGGCTCCTATCAGGCAAACCTTCTTCTTGATCATCGCTGTGACTTTACCTCCTTCGTGTTCCCTTGCACCTCGATTGCCCGCACGGTGATGCCGGCACCCGAACGGCCCAGGTCTTCGCTAAGCTTGAGCGCCATCCGGCTCTCCTGAATACCCGCTTCGCGCAACAAATCTCTCACTTGCTGCGTGCGCTGGTGCTCCACCTCGCGGTTCGCATCACGGTTGGCCCCAATGAGCGGGTGCGCGATGACCTCGAAGGAAAACTCGTGGCCCAACTCCCTGCCCACGCGATCCACATCGACCACCAGAGCGCGGAGTTCATCCCTCTTCTTCTGGTCCACCACCTGCAGCGTGCCTTCGAAGTACTCCACCGCCGCCGCATCCAGGGCCGAGCGCAGGCGTTCGAGTTCTGCCGCAGAGGCATTGCCCAGGCCAGAGGCGTCCACCTTGAGCCAGCGTGAGAGCGGCTCGATGCGCGCCTTCACCTTCGCGAGGTCCGCCACACTGAGCGCACCACGCAGTGTGACCGCGTCTCCTGCTTCAGAAAAGGTGATGCTCAATCCCTTCGCATCCGCCATCAGACTGCGGAAGAGAGTCTCCACCAGCAGGCGGGTGCGGGCCTTGTCTTCCTCAAGACGACCGGACAAGGCCTTCCCGTCTGCCGTGGCGGAGGCTGCAGCGGTGCCCAGGTCAGCCTGGAGTTTCTCCAAAGAGGCACCCACCTTGCGCCGCTCCTCCTCCAGACGCTCCTCACGCACCTTGGCAAAGGCCGGGTCCATCGAGGTCATCAGCGCGAAATCCAGCTTCACGGTCGCGGGGTCGATGCCGTACCCGGCAAACTTCTCACTGGGCTCCGCAGCGAGCGGATCACGCAGGCCACGCATCGTGCGGTGCGTCTTCCACCAGCCACGCTTCTCCACAGAAGTGATGGCCACGCCCGGACTGGCCCGGAGCGCATCTTCATAGCGGTCCCACTTCGCCTGCTCACGAGCACTGGCCACCAGCCATGCGGTGACACCGGCTGCGACAAGACCCAGGAACAACCACGCGCGCCACATCCCGCCGCCACCACCTCCACTCTCGGACGACTCGGCACGATTCTCCACCAGCGCGCGGCGCAGAATGGGGCGCTCGGGCTCCAGCTCGGCGGTGTTTCCGGAAAAGTTCTCCAGCTTCCCACCCAAGCGCGCATGCAGCTCCTCCAGCAGTGCCTTGAGCTGCTCCCGCACAGAGGCTGGCGGCACACCATGCACCACGGCAGCGAGCACCAGCGACGGTCCTGCCTCGATGAGCACCTCGCGATCTCCAAAGACAAAGCCATCCAGCTCGGAGGCATCCTCATCACCTTCCGTGCCCGGCTTGCCGAAGGAATCCTTCACAAAGCTGCGAATCGCGGTGAACATGCCGGAGACCAGATCCGCCTCATCCCCCGCTTCATCCACGGGATTGCGCGCCACATGCAGCAGCAGCAGGCCCGTGTCCCGCTGCATGAGATACACTTCATCAATGCGGAAGCTGCGCGTCTTCAGCAGCACATACTCGGAGTACGGCTTCCCCGCGAGCTTCGCCTGCAGGCGCCACTTCAGGCGCTCCGCGGAGGTGGTGTTGCGGATGGTCTCATTGAGGTCCTTCACCATGCCGCGAAACAGATCCACGACATAACTGCGAATCGCCGGACCCATGATGGGGAAAAGCGCGTTCGACAGCTTCGACTTGTCCTCGGAAATGCTCCGCTGGATGGCCGACTCCGTGCCGGGCTGGAGGGCGGCCACGAGTTCCTCAAAGGATTTGCCACCACGCTCCTTGCGTTGTTTCAGGGCCGCCGCCAGATCCTTGGACAGACGCTCCAGCGAGGAGGCATCCAGGGAATCCAGCCTCTGGCGGAATGCGGCGATATCGCGCAACTCATCTCCCAGCATCAGCTCCTTGAGCTGGTGCAGGCTGTCTGAGGATTTCGGCTCAGCGCTCATGGAAGGGATGATGGCAGTGGACCGCGGCACCCTCCAGCTTCCGCTGGAGCCTGCAGCTCCCGCTCATGACAAGGCATGAGCCTCCGACGCCATTCGCGAACTCACACTCACCATCACTGACCACGCAGACCGGCAGCGATCCTTTCCAGGGCAGCCGCCAGTTCCAGCCGGGGCACGGAGGCCTTCTCGACATCATTGGCCCGCTTTTCGAAATTGGAGCGCAACTCGGCCAGGCTGGACTCCACCATCTTCCGAAGCGAATCGACCTCTGCGGTCAGCTTCGACTCAATCTGGGAAAACCGCGCGTCATAGCCGACCATCTGCTCGCCGAAAATCAGCTCGCGGATTTTGTCCACATTGTTGCCAGCATTGCCACTGGCGGCAGGAGCGCGATCACCTCCGGCGCCATTGGCGTCACCCTGGTAGGTGCCATTCGCCGATTGTTCGTTGTTCATCAGTAGGGAAAGGGTTGGTTTTGTGCAGGCGAGATACCTAGGGAGAGATCAAAGACCGTTCCCACCATGTCAAGGACGCAATCTTACTGAAATTCTAAACAAGGCGCCACGGGTATTGGAGACTTCGTTCAGCCCCTTCGATGCCCTCCAGGGCGATTTGAGGTGAACTGCAGCCGTTTTTACGCCGAAAGCGTTGTACATTGTCCAACCCAGCTCCGCGGGGTCAGCCTGTGAAGCTGGTACCACCTCGGGTGAGATGGCAGAGTCTTCGGAACTCTGAAATAGAGACCTTCTGACGAATACTCACCGGCGCGTGTGAGAGACTCCAGGGCAGCTTGTGGAATCTGGGGTGGTGCGCAGCATCCACGCACGGAGTGCTCGGACCACCGTGAGCACCCGAAGGTTTCTTCACTCCGCTGAATCCCCCTTCAAACTGCGGCGAACAACAGAAACATCGCAGCCAACCGTGCAGGTTTGCGTCGAATCAATGCGACTAGTCATCACACCCCCAAAAACCCACCATGACCTCCACGTCTCCCCCAAGTCGTGTCGATTGCCGTGTCCTGTCCTACACCCTGCTCCACATCTGCGAGCATCTGCCTGATGGCTTCTGCCTTCAGGATGTCATTGATCGTGTCCTCGAAGAAGCCCCCGAGATTCTGGAGGACTTGCCCCGCGTCTGGGCCTACCTGAGAGCGGATGAGCACGTGCAATGCTGCGGCATTGACGGCGCGCACTACCGGATCTCGAAGCACTATGTGGACAGGGACGCGTAGATTGGTGATCCGCCGATCGTGGTCCGCCCACTCCGTGTGCGGTCAGGAGCAGCGTAGCGAGGTGATGTTATCTCCCCCTTCACCTCACGCGTGAACGAAGCGACTGTCTCGCAGGGAGTGGCACTAGCCTTAGTGCCGGTGGTGAGCAAAATGGGTGCGGAGCCTTTCCTTCCGAAATCCTACGGACGCTTCCAAGCTCTTCGTGTGGCTACGCTGCATATGACGGCACTAAGCTAGTGCCGCTCCCTGCGAGTCGTTGTCTCCTGTGTCAGGGAGTGGCATCCTGAGGAGCTTGTTCAAAGCCAAAATGGGAGCAGGAATGCCCCCACTCCTTGAGCAGAGGCGATGTCATATGAGGTAGCCGCACACTGACCGCACACGGAGTGGGCGGACCACTCCGTGTGCGGTCAGCAAGCCTGCCTTCGCCCTTCATCACTGCCATCGCCACTACGGCGTGGCAGTGACGAAGTCTGAAGCGCCGCCACCAAGGTCATACAGCCGCCGCACCACAAAGGGCGTGGCGCTTTTGCTGTAGGTCATGATCCGAACCTCGTCCTCCCGCCTGCAGGCCACATGCACTCCCTCCGCAAAACCCACATACGGGGCACTGGGCGGCAGCTCGGGTAGCAAGTCGCGCGCCTCGTCTGTGTGATAGGGACCGAGGTGCCTTGTTCTCGAAGACTGCCGACCGCGATTGTACACTTCTCGCACGGTGTACACCGTTCTCTCGCGGAGATTGATGGTCATCACCATTCCGACTCTGATGTGGTTGCCCAGAAACCACAAACATCGAATCTCGTTCTCAGGACACTCGGAAAGGTAGGATTTGAAATACCTGAAGTTCGCCATCCGCATCTGCGCATTGATGTCCTCCACCGTTTCAGGCGGGGTGTCTTCCGGATCGATTGTGTCAGGAAATGGAACTGTATCCCTGATGCCTCCGGCACCCAGTAACGCAGCAAGGATGGTGATGCAGGCTTTCTTCAACATGGTGGCTCCCCATGAGCGCCACGCGCGAGCCTGGGGAATATTGGAAATTCGAGCGGCAGGATCAAGCCCAAGGCCCGTTCGCATGCAGCTCGACGAACGTTGTCGGCGACATGTCGTGACAAGCCCGTGAATACCATGGTACTCCTCATGCCTGTCACCCAGCGCACCCCCCATGCAACGACGCTCTCTCCTTGCCATCTTGCTCCTTCTCTTCGCAGTCCAGGCACAGGCGGACTTCGCAGCCTACAGCGGCATCCACGAAGTCACTGCCAGGAAAGGAACGCTCACGTTTCGCCACGTGCACAACTGGAACTCTCCCAAACTGCAACCTCTGTTCGCCGACCTGAATCACCACGAGACCTTCTTTTCTCCCGCCAATGACTTTGCCCACGTGGAGGTTCGCGATGGCAATCGCGTGCTGTTCCGGTCCCCTTCTCCGGGACTCACGCACCTTTGGATTTCGCCGGATGGCCAGTTCTTTGTCGGTCTCTCCACCATCATGCTTTACAATCCCTACCAGCTCGTGGTCTGGCAGCGTGATGGCACCGTATTGTACCGCCAGCACATCTCTCACGAGGTGGCGCGGCTGACACCGGAACAACAGCGTAGCTTTGCGAAGAAGTTCCCCAAGGCGGAAAAGTTTCTCTCTGCCCGCTACTTCACGTATGGCAATGGGGTTTATCTCGACTACTCCATCCTCGGCGTTCCCAACGAGATTGGAACGAGGGCCTGGGACTACCTCACCCCCTTCCGCGTCAGTCATCCGTATTCGGATGACTTCAGCGAATCTGTCACGAACTACGTCGGGTGGTTTCACGAAAAGAGCCCGCGCCCAGGCATCACGCGTGACGACACCGGGCTCACCCTTTCCCTGCGCTCACCGACCGGGAGGCAGATGACCATTCCCATCCAGCGATTTCAGCCTGCGGAATTCACCGATCGCACGGACATCGACCCTTTCTACTTCGCCGCAGGCCTCTGCGTGACTGGAGCAGACATGGGATACATCAAGCCGCCCCAGTGTGATTCGTTCTTCCGCGAAGGCGGCGACCAACGCCCCGCCGAGATGCTCATCTCCGCAGCGCACGCGTGGAGCAGGAACACCGCTTCACCTGATACCACACAGCATTATTATGAACCCGATGGCAAGAGGCTGGTGGTGAAGCATGCGGCGCTCTCGCAGGCGCTGTCCGAGTTCTACGTTCAACCCGACCGCTTCACGAAAGCGGAATGGGAGGAGCGCCAAAAGTACCCCCGTGGGGAATCACGACTCACCATGGATGACTTGCTCGGCCTGGATCGCCGCAAACGTCTTTCATTTGTAGCCGGCATCTATGCGCGGTGCCATGACCCTGAAGACGGCAGCTTCCATGGCTTTCCTTCGGTGGCCATGTACGCCACCATGAAAATCCTTCGCGCTGAAGGTTGCGATGTCCCCAATCACACCCTTCACAAAGCCGTCCCCACCACGATTCATTTCAAGGTCACTCCTTCCAGAGAGGTCGCGCACCTGTTCAAGGCCGTGGACAACTGGCAACCACCGTCTGTGGAGTGGAAGCAGCGTTTCAGGTTGAGGTTGGGATTGGGACGGTAGTTCATCTCACGTTCCCGGCGCATCGCGCGCAACCACGGCTCCCAAGTTCACGCCACGTTCATGGATCAAACCAGCTTTTCACTACTCGCTGGATTGCTTGTCGGTTCACACGTTGGAGCTCTTGTGGTACGCAACTTCACGGGATGGAGCCTGTGGCTCGCCTATCCCACGGGTGGACTGGTTGGGTTTCTGCTGTTTGCAGCCGCGACATTTTTGATGATTGCGTGCATGGCCTGGCTGCGTGCCAGGAAGCAATAGAGCGTTTTAGGTTGAACTGTAGCCATTTTTACGCCGAAGGCGTTGTACATTGTCCAGCCCAAGGTCAGCCTGCGAAGCAGGCGCCACCTTGGGTGAGATGAAGGAACCATCGGAACTCTGAAAGAGTTCTACAAAGACCCGACCAACGTTGACATAGGGCATTTATCCCCCCTGCAACGCTTCTGTGGAACGCTTTCAGCGTTCAGCGTTTCGATGTCACACCCCAAGGTGGCGCCTGCCGCTTCGCGGCGAAGCTTACCTTGGGCTGGACAATGTACAACGCCTTCGGCGTACTCCTGAATCAGGCTACAGTTTTAGTGAAAATGCTCCAGGACTACAGCTTTCACTGCACCCTGTTTCACATGACCGCACACGGAGTGGGCGGACCACTCCGTGTGCGGTCAGTATGGGCTCCAACACCCTGCAAGGATGCTCACGGTCGTGCTCACTTTGCGCAGCAGAGCCTGGTCCACCATGGGATGCATTACCCAATGACCGCACACGGAGTGGGCGGACCACACATTACCCCAGCGCCGCACGCGTGCGCTGCACGAGGCCGTTGTCCTTGTCTGAAGAGCCGCGCAAGTAGAAGACACTGGAGGCCAGCATCCGGTCTCGCCAAGGTGGCGCGAGGTGTTCGTAGTCCTCCAATACGGCCGCACTGAATTTGTAGTCGTGCGAGTTCGTGCCCTTCATGAAGATGATGCGGCGCGCGGCATCAGCGAAAGGTTTCGGACTCGGATGGTCCTTGAGATAGCCCAGCATCTTGCGCGCAGCCATGAGTCTATCTGTGCCGATGTCCGCAAAGATTTCCGCCACTGCTTCATCTCCCTTCGTGTTGGGAATGAGTGGCTCCAACTCATCAATGTGGATCCCCTTGTCCTCACGTTCACCACGATACAGTGGAAGGAAGGCAGCGTTCTGCAGCAGCAGCAATCGGCGTGTTTCATCGTTCCTCACGCGCTTCCACGCATAATGGATGGCGTTGGTAAACGTCATCGCATGCAGCGAGAGAATGCCGGGGGCCTGCATGAGAAGCTCGCCTGCTCCCGTGTAGAGCGCATCAAAGAGCGACTGCGGAGCCACGCCCTTGTTGAGCAAGGTCAGCACCAGCGCGCCTGCATCACTGGAGGAAGCGGAACGACTGGCGAGCAGGAGTTCCTTCGAAGCATCGGCATTCGGTTTGCCATCGATCCATCCTTCGCGAACCTGCTGCATACGCGGCAGGTTCTCACGGAAGGCGCGGTCCGGCATGAGGTCTGCCTTCGCAGGATTTTCCCTCGTGCCGGAGCGATCCAGCAGAGCATAAGCAAGCGAGCGCAGCACGGGCTCGGCATGCTGCCAGCCGATGGCTTCCAGCGTGCGGAAGCTGTTCGCCACATAGATGGCCTTGTGTCCGATGTCGCGGAAATCACGCGCGCCGTAGTGCACGAAGATTTCGAAGAGCTCATCCATGCCCGCCGTGCGAGCGAGGCCCACAATGGCGGCATCCGCAGCCGCTTCATCCCAATTGTCCATCGCCTCGATGAAGGCTTTCTTCGCCTGGTGGCTGGCTGGCACCTTTGATTCCTCGATGGACTCCATGTGCCAGTTGCCCTCCTTCACATTCGCGGCCTGTGAAGACTTGAACTGGTCGATGGCCCAGAAGATGGGAAGCCAGCGGTCCGAGTCGGGTGAAGCGAGACTGGCAAGATGCGCCGAGTTCACCACCAGCACCGCGTGAAACTTGAAGCCCACCGGACGCGGCTGCACGCTGCGCACGCCGGCCAGCATCAACGCGGCCAGCACTTCACGGTAGCTCAGCCCACGGCGCACGCGTGATGCCACCTCCTCCAGCACACGCTCCCGTGGCGTGTCTTCCAGCAGGCGTACCAGCGGCTCGATGTCCGGATGAAACTGCACGAGGTGCGGTGGCATCGCCGCCTCCTGCGCCGAGACAGAAGGCAAACCACTGAGCCACCCGAGCTCACCCAGCGCCGTCAGCGCGCCGATACCCGCAGTGGATTTGAGGAAAGAACGACGAGGCAGCGGCATCATGGCAGGGTCCTCCGTAGGGGTTTGGGATTCTGGATCCAGACTACCAAAGAGGGTACGTCTTGGACAGGGGAAAGGAGAGATGAAGCTGTGACCGAACGTGCCTGGACTGCGCGCATCCCTGCTGCCGCTTTGGGGCGCTACAGCCTGCTGTAGCCGGGTGACTTCCCGCATTCACTTGGAATACGCCCCAAGGATTGCTGGGAGGGTGACGCCACACGTTGGACATAGCCACCATCGCCGCAGCAGGGCTGCGGACTCTGCAAAGCGGCAGCAGGGCTGCGCGCAGTCCAGGGAGGCTTCGCCTCACAAGTGACCTGGGCTCGGTTACTCGCCCGTACAGTCGGCATCGAAGTCCTCATCTTCTTCAGCGATGCGTTCGAACTTGAAGCTCGCCACCGTCTTCACCCATGCTGGGGTGACAGCTTCCTTGAATCTACGAGCGCTGCACCATTTCCAATCCGAGGCGCGGGTCACCAACTTATGGTGCACGGCATTCTGATGCACGTAGTTCAACCTGGCGAAATAGCTCTCTTGATAGGTGAGGAGGGTTTCACGATAGTTCTGCCACAGACGATTTCTTCCTGGAGTGCAGTCCTGTCGGTTCATCTCCTTGGTGGTCAAACTATGTAACTTCTGGACGAGCGGAGCCAGTGCACGAGCTCCATCCGGCTGACCAGAAGGACTATGCACTACCAAATGATAGTGATTCGACAAGATTGCCCAAGCTTCAAAACTCCAACCAGCTTGATCAAAAGTTGTGAGAAGCGTCTCTTCAAACCAGTCACGTTTCGAAGGTGTGTTCAGCAAATGATTCCGATTTGCCGTGCGCGCTGTGACAAAGAACACGCCTCCTCGCTTCAAGCGATGGGGCGGAGCGTGAGGCCACTCCCGTGTGCCTTCAGCAATTTCCGCATCCGTTGGCAGCCTCAATGAATCCATGGGTTCATGGACGCAACCCATGGAAAGGTGTCAAGAAAACGATGAGGGTCTGATGCAATAAACCAAACTCAGGTCACTTGTGACGCGCAGCGTCCCTGGACTGCGCGCAGCCCTGCTGCCGCTTTGCAGAGTGAGCAGCCCTGCTGCGACGATGGTGGCTGAGTCCAGCATGTGGAGCCACCCTTTCAGCGATGTCACCTGCCTCGCGAAGCTCTGGAGTATGGAAGATCGGGCGAGAAAGTCACCCGGCTACAGCAGGGCTGTAGCACCCCAAAGCGGCAGCTGGACTGCGCGCAGCCCAGGGAGGCTTCGCCTCACAGCCTTACACGACATCCGCTTGGTCGGCCTTGCCCGTGGGGAGGCGTTCACTTCCAGGCCAGCCACCCCCAAACGAAATCCTCCCTCCCCTGCATTCTCCCTTGCTTCGCCTTCGCCCCATTCCAGTATGGAGGCGTATCCCTGTTTTCTCCCGTTCCGCCTCGTCCCGCACCGCGTCCCTCCCCCACATGCCCACCGAAGACCAAGTCCGCTCCGCCCTCGCTCAAGTGAAGTATCCCGGCTTCTCCCGGGACATTGTCTCCTTTGGCCTCATCAAGGGCATCCGCGTGGAGGGCAAGGATGTGCAGGTGGACATCTCGCTGGCGACCAAGGACGCAAATGTGCCCCGCCAGATCCACGAGGAATCCATGCGTGCCATCAAGGCCCTGCCGGGCGTGGGTGATGTCCGGCTGAATTTCGACATCAAAGAGCCCGCCGGCCCGCAGCAGAACGTCGCCGCGCTCCAGTCCTCCATCCCAGGGGTAAAGCACGTCATCGCCGTGGCCTCCGGCAAGGGCGGTGTGGGCAAGTCCACCGTGAGCGTGAATCTCGCCGTGGCCCTCTCCCGCATCGGACTGAAGGTGGGCCTCTGCGACTGCGACCTCTACGGTCCCAGCATCGCCCACATGTTCGGCACCAACGAGCGTCCCTATGCGGACGACGAGCAGCGCATCATCCCCATTCGCAAGCACGGGCTGCAGCTCATGAGCATGGGCTTCCTTCTGGATGACGACTCTCCCGTGATCGTACGTGGCCCCATGGCCACGAAGTACACCCAGCAGTTCCTCCGCCAGTGCGCATGGGAGGATCTGGACGTGCTCGTGCTGGACCTGCCGCCCGGCACCGGAGACATCCAGCTGACCATCTCCCAACAAGTGGCCCTCACCGGAGCCGTCATCGTCACCACCCCGCAGGAGGTGGCCCTCATCGATGCGCGCAAAGCGGTAAGCATGTTCCGCAAGGTGAACATCCCCATCCTCGGCCTCGTGGAAAACATGAGCCACTTCGTCTGCCCGAATGATGGGAACGTGTATCACATCTTTGGCAAAGGCGGCGGCGAGCGTGAGGCGAAGAAGTTGGGCGTGCCCGTGCTGGGCCAGATTCCGCTGGAGATTCAGGTGCGCGAGAGTGGCGACGAAGGCCGCCCTGTGGCTTTGGAGGACCCCAAGACCCATCCTTCCAGTGGCGTGTTTCAGGAGGTAGCCCGTCAGGTCCAGGCCATCATCGCACGGAAGTAAGGGGAGATTCGCCTGTTTAAGGGGGGCTGGAAAAGCTTCGGCGGAGGTTGCGCGGGGGCCCATCCTCGCCTAACCAGAATGCTTACCCCTTTCCCCGCCAACTGCTTCCGATGCCCGTACCCCTCCTCGACGTCAATGCCCAAAACTACCCGTTGCACGACGGGTTCTCCGCCGCTTTCGAGCGGGTTTTCAAAACGGGGCATTTCATCATGGGCGAAGAGATCGCAGCCTTCGAGCGTGAGGTGCTTCCCATCACCGGTGCGAGCCATGCGCTGAGCCTCTCCTCCGGCACGGATGCCATCCTGCTGGCCCTCATGGCGCTGGAGATTGGCCCCGGGGATGAGGTGCTCTGCCCCGCCTTCACCTTCTTCGCCACGGCGGGCTGCGTGTCCCGCGTAGGAGCCACGCCGGTATTTGTCGATGTCCTGCCAGACTCCTTCAACATCGACATCGTGGACGCGAGGGCCAAGCTCACCTCGAAGACCCGCGCCATCATTCCCGTGCACCTCTTTGGTCAATGTGCGGACATGGAGGCCGTGATGGAGCTGGCCAACCAGCACTCGCTGTACGTCATTGAAGACGCCGCCCAGGCCATCGGTGCCGCCCGCCATGGCACGCTCGCGGGGAGCATCGGCCACTTCGGCTGCTACAGCTTCTTCCCTTCCAAGAATCTTGGCGGTCTCGGCGATGGTGGCCTGCTGGTGGCGAATGACAACGACCTCGCCCTGCGCGCCAAGTCCCTGCGCAATCATGGCATGGAGCCGAAGTACTACCACTCCCACATTGGTGGAAACTTCCGCATGGATGCGCTCCAGGCCGCCTTCCTCCGTGTGAAGCTCCCCCACTACGCCAGCTACACGGAGAAGCGCCAGGCGAATGCCGCCTTCTACCAGGAGCATCTGGCCAAACTGCCGGGGGTGAGCTTCTCTTCCGAGGCGTCCGGCACCAGGCTGGTGCTGCCCCAGTGCGGTGAGGGCAACACGCACATCTGGAACCAGTTCACCCTGCGCGTGACCGGCGGACGGCGCGATGCCTTGAAACAACACTTGCTGGATCGCAAAATCGGCTGTGAGATCTATTATCCGGTGACGCTCGACCAGCAGGCGTGCTTTGCCCATCTTCCGGAATCTTCACTCCGCGGCTGCGAGGTATCCCACCGCCATGCGGAGGAGGTGCTGAGCATCCCCATCTATTCCGAACTCAACGAACCCCAGAAATTTGAAGTGGTGGAAGCCATCGCCGCATTTTTGAACTGACCCATGAAGCGTGCACTGATTACCGGCATTACTGGCCAGGACGGCTCCTACCTTGCGGAACTCCTTCTTGAAAAGGGCTACGAAGTCCACGGCATCATCCGCCGCTCTTCCACCTTCAACACGGATCGCATCGACCACCTCTACCAGGACCCGCACCTGAACAACGTGCGCCTCTTCCTGCACTATGGTGACCTCTGTGACTCCGTCGCGTTGGTGAAGCTGCTCTATGAACTGAAGCCGGATGAGATCTACAACCTCGGCGCGCAGAGCCACGTGCGTGTCTCCTTCGATGTGCCGGAGAGCACGGGGGACATTGTGGGCCTTGGCGCGCTGCGCATTCTCGAAGCGATTCGTGAGGCTGGCATTGCGGAGAAGGTGCGCTTCTACCAGGCCTCCTCCTCGGAGATGTACGGCCTCGTGCAGGAAGTACCGCAGACGGAGAAGACCCCCTTCTGGCCCCGCAGCCCCTACGCGTGTGCGAAGGTGTATGCCTACTGGCTCACCGTGAACTATCGCGAGAGCTACAATCTCCACGCGAGCAATGGCATCCTCTTCAACCACGAATCTCCCCGCCGTGGTGAGACCTTCGTGACGCGCAAGATCACCCGCGCGGCCACCCGCATCAAGGTGGGCCTGCAGGACGCCCTGTATCTCGGCAACCTGGACGCGCGTCGCGACTGGGGCTATGCCAAGGACTATGTGGACATGATGTGGATGATGCTCCAGCAGGACAAGCCGGATGACTACGTGGTCGCCACCGGCGAGACCCACAGCGTGCGTGAGTTCGTGCAGGAAACCTTCGCTGCACTCGATCTCGACTGGGAGAAGTACGTGAAGTACGACCAGCGCTACCTCCGCCCCGCGGAAGTGGAACTCCTCATCGGCGATCCCTCCAAGGCCAAGAGACAGCTCGGCTGGGAGCCCAAGGTGAAGTTCAAGGAACTCGTGAAGATCATGGTCGATGCCGACCTGAAGCTCGCACAAGTCGAGAAGCGCATGAAGGAAGCCAAGGCGCAGGATTGACCTGCGCATCGCGGTGAGGCACCGTGTGAACACTTTCACCATCCCATGGTGGGATACATTTGTGTATACCATCATGGAGGCTCGGGCAAAAAAGGGAACCAAGCCGAATCTATATACAAAGGCGTCGGACTACCTGGAACGGTTCATGCGGCAGGGGTATCTATGGAACGCGGACATGGCACAGGCTCAAGGAGCGGGAACGCCTCGTTCCCGTGGGTGAACGGGTCTGTAACGTGTATCCGCCGAAGTACTCTTTTGGAATACAGGGACTGCCCGGCATGCAACATCACCAAGCATGGTGACCGCTGACGGGAACGAGGCGTTCCCGCTCCTTGGGCCTGCCGCAACGCGCTGGGTAAGCCCGCGTTCAAAGACCCGTTTCCAACTCATCGTGGTATAAGACAGTGACCGGAGGTCCCTGTTTCATACGATGTCGGCTGACTTGCGAATGGCAGCTTTCCTGAAGGGTTGGCTCCATGTCCGGACTGACGAAGGAGTTTTGATTTGAACTCCAAAGAGCCCTTCACCTCACCCATTCAAACCCTTCCACTTTGTTCTGCCTCTTTCAGAAAAGGCGGAACGTCAGGCCCATGCAGGTCCCCAAGCCGGACGCGAGAATTCGCAGGCCCCTGGGGCTTCCCAAAGATGGCACGAGAGAAACTGAAATCCGCATTCCCTGATCAAGACTTCCGCGCCAGCAGCGTACTCGAACAACTCGCAATTCAGGTGGCTCTGTACTTGCTTCCCCGGCAATCGGGTGATCTGGTATCTCCCTCCCCCAAAAAATGTCGACCGTTGCATCTCGAGATAGTTCAGACGGACTCCACGCCATCATCGGGCCGGAGGTCTTTTGCGACGAGTTTTTCGACGCCATCCGCGACCTCGCGCGCACGGCGGCCATCGACACAGTGCTTGAGATTGGCTCCTCCTCCGGGGACGGCAGCACCCTCGCATGGGTGCAGGGCCTGGGGCTGAATCCGCGCAAGCCGGAGCTCTATTGCCTGGAGCTTTCCCGGGTGCGTCATGAGGCGCTCGAGCAACGCTGGAAGCAGGAGGGATTCGTGAAATGTTTCCAAGGCTCCTCCGTCGAGCTCGACCAGTATCCCTCGGAAGCCGAGGTGGAGCGGTTTTACCACACAGTGGAAACCTCCCTGTGCAACTACCCTCTGGAGGACGTGCTCGGCTGGCTGCGCCGGGACAAGGCATACATCCAGGAGCAAAACGTGCGCACTGGATTGATTCGCGAGATCAAGCGGGCTCAGGGCATCGAGCACTTCGGCGCGGTGTTGATCGATGGCTCCCAGTTCACCGGCAACGCAGAGCTCGATGAAGTCTACGGTGCAGAGTTCATCCTGCTGGATGATGTCCAGACGTTCAAATGCCATGAGGCGCATCAGCGTCTGCTGCGGGACCCGGCGTATGAACTCATCATGGAGAATCCGCGGCTGCGGCATGGGTTCTCCATCTTCCGCAGGCGGCGGCGCGCGCGCTTTGATCCGCTGCCGGTGGAGGTGCCGGTGCACTACTTCACGATTGTGCTGAATGGTGAGCCCTTCATCCGGCATCACATCGAGGTGCTGAAGCAGCTTCCCTTTCGCTGGCACTGGCATGTGGTGGAAGGCGCTGCGGATCTGATGCATGACTCCTCCTGGAGCGTGGCCGCTGGTGGAAGCGTTCCCGAGGACCAGCATCGCAACGGATTGAGTGTGGATGGCACCACGGCCTACCTCGACCAGCTCGTGTCTTCCTATCCGGGTCAGATCTCCATCTACCGTCCGCCGACTGGTCGTCTGTGGGAAGGCAAGATCGAGATGGTGTCTGAACCGCTCAAGCGCATCTTCGAAGACTGCGTGCTGTGGGAGGTCGATGTGGATGAGCTCTGGACGGTTGAGCAGTTCGTGGAAGGCAGGAAGATGTTCCTGGAGCATCCGGAGAAGAGCGCCGCGAAATTCTGGTGTGACTTCTTTGTAGGAGAGAAGCTCGTGATCGCCTCCCGGCACTGCTACGCGCAGAATCCCGCGCAGGAGTGGCTGCGCGCGTGGAGCTTCCAGCCCGGCATGAAGTGGGAATCCCACGCGCCGCCCGTGCTGAGCCGCCGGCAAATCGATGGCACATGGAGAGACGTGGCGAGTGGAAGCATCTTCGGCCACGCGGAGACAGCATCGCGCGGTCTTGTATTCCAGCACTTCGCGTACGCGACCGAGGCGCAGGCGGCATTCAAGGAGCGCTACTATGGCTATGCCGGTGCGGTGAAGGGCTGGCAGCGCCTGCAGGCTGAACGGCAAACTCCCCTGCTCCTCCGCGACTTTTTCCCGTGGGTCACGGATCACACCGAGGTGGATGCCGCCACGAATCGCAACATCATTCCTCTGGCCCGGCGCAATGGTGCGGGACAGTGGGAGTTCACCCAGCATTCGCCACCACGGCAGGCGAAACTCACTGCCTCCCCCACCATCGTGGTGGACGGCATTTTCTTCCAACTCAACAACACCGGCATCGCCCGCTTGTGGATTGAGCTGCTGAGGGAGTGGGTGCGCTCCGGCATCGCGGAGCATGTGTGGCTGCTCGATCGTGATGGCACCGCTCCGGACATCCCCGGCATCCGGCGCCATCGTGTACGCCGGTTGGACACCAGCCACCCAGGTCCTGATTCCTTCATGCTGCAGGATGTCTGCGATGCGCTGGGTGCGGATGTGCTGGTCTCCACGTACTACAGCTGCGCCATCAGCACGCCGTGTGTCGCGATGATCTATGACATGATTCCCGAGCGGCTGAACCTGCCGCCCGGGGACTGGCAGTGGGAGCACAAGAAACACTCACTCACCCACTCGAGGCATTTCGTGTGCATCTCAGAAGCCACCGCGAATGATCTGCGGTGCATGCATCCGGAGATTGCGCCTGCGGATGTCACGGTCGCGCATCCGGCGGCTCCTCACGAGTACAAGCCGGCATCCGCGGATGACATCGCCGCGTTTCGGGAGCGCCATGGCATCTACCTGGACTACATCATCCTTTCGGGAGATCGCATCGGCATCCCGGTGGGCACGCAGGGCTACAAGAATGCCGCGCTGGCCTTCCGTGCCTGGAGCCTCCTGCCGAAGGAGGAGCGCGACAGCCTTCTGATCCTGTGCACCGGCGGCAATCTGGATCTCGAGGAGAGCCTGCGCCTGCTGGCTCCCGACGCTGAAGTGCGTGTCATCCGCTTCAGCGAGGAGGATCTGGCCCTCGCCTTCTCCGGTGCCGTGGCGCTGGTGTATCCCTCCCTCTATGAGGGTTTCGGCCTTCCGGTGATCGAGGCCATGGCCTGCGGCTGCCCGGTCATCACCTGCCAGCGAGCCTCCCTGGTGGAGGTGGCCGGGGATGCCGCGGTATTCGTGAACCCTTGGGACCCGCACGAGACCGCCTCCGCCATCACCACCCTCAGGCATGATGCAAAGGAGAGGTCGCGGCTGATCGCGGCTGGATTTGCGCAGGCCGCGAGGTTCAGTTTCGCCCGTGCGGCATCCTCGGTTGCCAGCACCCTCTTCGAGGTGGCATCCCGCCCGGCGACACCGGAGGACGACCGGCTGGCCAAGATGTGGGCTGCCTTGCGGCACATGCAGACGAGCGCGTCCACCGTGCGCCAGCTGACGGACCAGCTGGAAGGACAGCAGCACGCCGCCCTCGCCGCGCGTGAAGCCCTCAGCTTCATGCAGAAAGCCTTAGTTGAGAATCAGCAGAATCTGACCGACACCCAGAAATCCCTCAAAGAGAGCCGAAATGCATTGAAAGAGGCCCAAAAAGCTCTCAAGGAACTACAGAAAGCCAAGAAACGGTCCGAAAAACAACTCAAACAAATGCGGGAAAAGCCAAGCTCTCCACTGAAGCGAATTTGGAATCGTCTGCGCCGCCGCAAAGGCCAGCAGTGAGCCACGCAGAGCATCCTTTCAGCACCCCTCACTCCTGCACTTTTCAATCTCATTGACTGATTCCTTCCGATGAAAGTTGTCATTCTCTGTGGTGGCCTTGGCACCCGTTTGCGCGAAGAAACTGAATACCGTCCCAAGCCAATGGTCCCTGTGGGTGGGCGTCCCATTCTGTGGCACATCATGAAGCACTACGCTTCCTTTGGGCACAAGGAGTTCATCCTCTGCCTGGGCTACAAGGGTGAGGTCATCAAGGACTTCTTCCGCAACTACCACTGGAACACGAGTGACGTCACTATCAAGCTCGGGGCCAACGCCGAGCCCGTGTATCACAACGCCCACGATGAGGAAGACTGGACGGTGACGATGGTGGATACCGGGGAAAAGACCATGACCGGTGGCCGCCTCGGGCGTGTGCTCCCATTCATCGAGGAGGAGGAATTCCTCCTCACCTATGGCGATGGCGTGACCGATGTCAGCATCGCCAAGGTCGTCGACTATCACCGTGCCAAAGGCGCAGACGTGACGCTCACGGCGGTGCGCCCCGGCGGTCGCTTTGGCGAGCTCGGTCTCGACGAGGGCATGGTCACCAGCTTCATGGAAAAGCCGGAGGACAGCCCCGCCTACATCAATGGCGGCTTCTTCGTCATGAAGAAAGCGGCCATCAAGGGGCTCATCCCCGGAGATGACTGCATTCTTGAGCGCGGCCCTCTGGAAACGCTCTCGAAAACGGGCAGGCTCGCCGCCTACACCCACGATGGCTTCTGGCAGTGCATGGACAACGTGAACGAGATGGCCATGCTGAACACGCTCTGGAACTCCGGCAAAGCACCGTGGAAGTCATGGTAGCTCCCTTCGGCCAGATCTATCAGGGCAAGCGGGTGCTTGTCACCGGCCACACAGGGTTCAAGGGCGGCTGGCTCTCCCTCTGGCTGCGTGCCCTGGGCGCGGAGGTGAGCGGCTATGCCCTCGCTCCAGAACCGGGTGAGTCGCTCTTTGCCCTCATTCCGCCGGAGACGTTCAAGCATTCCCGGATTGCTGACCTGCGTGATGCGGAGGCCATGAAGAAGGCCATCGCAGACTCCAATCCGGACATCATCTTCCACCTCGCGGCACAACCCATCGTGGGCATCTCCTACCGCGCACCGATGGATACCTTCACCACGAATGCGGTGGGCACGGCGGTGCTGCTGGAAGCGATGCGCGAGGCGAACTCTCCTGCCGCGGCGGTCATCGTCACCAGTGACAAGTGCTATCGCAATGACAACACCGGCCGCCCTTTCCAGGAGTCGGATCCGCTGGGCGGTCATGATGTGTACTCCATGAGCAAGGCGGCCACCGAGCTGGTGGTCTCCGCGTGGCACTCCTCCTTCTTCGCCCATTCCAAGACACTCGGCCCTCTCGCCACCGGTCGTGCAGGCAATGTCATCGGAGGCGGTGACTATGCGGAGGATCGCATCGTGCCGGATGCCGTGCGCGCCTTCGTGAACCAGAAGCCTCTCGTACTGCGCCGTCCGCAGGCCACACGCCCGTGGCAGCATGTGCTGGAGTCCGTGAGCGGCTATCTCGCGCTGGGCCAGCGGCTCCTCACCAGCGGGGACCGGGCCAGGCTTCTGAACTTCAACTTCGGTCCCGACTTCGAAGCCGAACGCTCCGTGCAGGAGCTCATGGATTGCTGGCTCACCACCTGGCCGGATGCCATGCAGGTGCACAGCGAACCACAGCCCGCCTATGGCGAGGCCACACGCCTGAGCCTGGATCACGGCCTCGCCGTGCAGGAACTGGGATGGAAGCCTGTGTGGGACTTCCGCCACACCGTGGCACACACCGCCGCGTGGTATCGCGAGCGCCATGAGCGCCGGGCGGATGCCGCAGGCATGCTGACTTTTACTCTCGACCAAATCAACACCTACACCCGCGACGCAGCCCTCACCGGCGTTTCCTGGGCGCAATGACATCATCACCATCTCGCATGGCACAAACCGTCTCCTGCCGTTCCTGCGCTTCCACCAGTCTGGAAAAGGTCATCGACCTGGGCCTCCAGCCGCTCGCCAACAATCTGCTGCGCCCGGAGAATCTCAACCAGCCGGAGCCTCGCTTCCCTCTGGATGTGTGGGTGTGCACCCAGTGCTGGCTCATGCAGATCACGCACATCGTGCCGCCGGTGACGCTCTTCAGCGAATACGTGTACTTCTCCTCCTTCTCGGATCACATGCTGCGCCATGCGCGCGAGGCCTCGCTGCGCTACATCGAAGAGAAGAAGCTCGGCGCGCAGAGCTTTGTCATCGAGATCGCGAGCAATGACGGCTACCTTTTGAAGAACTTCGTGCAGGCCGGTGTGCCCTGCCTCGGCTTCGAGCCTGCGGCGAATATCGCGGAGGTCGCGCGCAAGACTGGTGTGGATACGCACTGCGAGTTCTTCGGCACGGAGAGCGCGGCGGGTGTGAAGTCACAACGTGGTTCAGCCGACTTGATTCTCGGCAACAACGTCTTCGCCCACGCGCCTGATACGAATGACTTTGTGAAGGGACTGGCCACCCTGCTGAAGCCGGATGGCTGGATCGTGCTGGAGTTCCCCTACGGTGCGGAGATGATTGAGAAGGTGGAGTTCGACACCATCTACCACGAGCATGTGTTCTACTTCACGCTGCTCCCCTTGATTCCCCTCTTCGAGCGGCACGGGCTGGAGATTTTCCATGTGGAGAAGATTGCCATCCATGGCGGCTCCCTGCGTGTGTTCGCCTCGCACAAAGGTCGTGAACAGGTGCGGGACTCGGTGCTCGAACGTACCACTGCGGAAATCGATGAAGGACTCAATGGCCTGCCTTACTACCAGCGCTTCAGTGAGCGCGCGGAAAAGGTGCGCCGTGATCTCATCGCCTTCCTGCAGGAGCAGAAGACCGCCGGCAAGAGCGTCGCGGCCTATGGCGCCTCCGCCAAGGGCAGCACCCTTTTGAACTATGTGGGCGATGCCGCTGGCGACCTCGCCTTCATGGCCGACCGCAGCACCTACAAGCACGGCCTGCTCAGCCCCGGCCTGCACATCCCGATTGTCCCCGCCGAGGCGCTTGCAGAGAAGCAACCGGACTATGCCCTGCTGCTCGCGTGGAACTTCGCGGAAGAAATCATGAAGCAGCAGGCCGCGTATGCGGAAAAGGGCGGCCGCTTCGTCATTCCCCTGCCGGAACTGCGGGTGGTGTAGCCTTCCATTCAAGCCTCTTCCCGCTGATCCTGTGTCCATGGAGAAGTTCACCGTCATCATTCCGGCAAAGGATCGCTGTGAGACGCTTTCCCACACGCTGGAGGCGTGCCTCGCTCACCAGGATGCGAACTTCGAGCTCCTCGTCAGCGACAACTACAGCAGCGACGCCACGCCGCAGCTTCTGGAGGAGTTCAAGGCGCGCGATGCCCGGCTGCGGTGCATCCAGCCGCCCCAGCCACTGAGCATGGCGGCGCACTTTGAGTATGTGCTCGGGCAGGTGACGGAAGGCTTCGTCATGATTCTGGGTTCTGATGACGCCATCCTGCCAAGCGCCGTCAAGCGTGCGCGGGAGTGCCTCGCCCAGCATCCCACTGCCGAGGTGCTCCATGGTGTGCCCTACATGTTTTTCTATCCCGACTTCTACAGTGAAGATGCGGGACTCATCTTTGCCCACCTGTATCCCCGCCAGGAAATCAGAAGCAGCCGCGAGTGGTTGCAGAAGGCGCTGAACTCCGAGTGTGGGGCAGCAGACATGCCCATGCCCTATCAGATGGCGTGGGTGCACACACGGGTGTTTGCGCGAATCAAACAAAGGACCGGCAGCTACATCCACTCCTGCTTCCCGGACTACTCGCTGGCCATCACAGTTGCCGCCACCACGGAAAGCTACGTGCACGTGAGCCCAGGCTATGGTGTCAGCGGCATCTCCGGCAAGAGCAATGGCCTGAGCTGCTCCTATCCCAAGGCAAGCCGCGCCATTGAATCCAGCTTCCTCACGGAGAACGAAATCACCACGCATCCCAAGCTCAAGCACACCAGATCGCTGTTCGTGGTCCTCGGCGACGCCATGCTCCGCGCGCAAGAAGCCCGCCTTCTGCCCGAGGGCGCATCCATCGCCTGGGAGAAGGTTCTCCCACGTGCATGTGTGCAATTCTACACAGAAGCATGGGAACCCGAGCAACTCCGCGAAAACATCGCCAGCATGCGTACCATCGCGGACAACTTCGGCGTTCCCAAGTCCTTGGATGGCATGGGTGATTCGAAGGAGTCCGTCCGCTCCTGGGCTTCGCAGCTGCCGTTCTTGAATGACTGGCATCATGACGAATGGGAAGCCGTGCTGGATGGCAGGCTCATCGGCGTGCGCGGTGTGCATGAGGCCGCCCGCGTCATTGAGGCGATGCTTGCCACGAGCGAGGCAGCAAAGCAGGAGTTCAACGCTGCGAATGCCTCCGAGGAAGATTTCCTCGCCTGGGGCATACTGCAGCAGGCGAAACAGGCAGCCACGCTCAGAAAGCAGCTCCGCGACCTCAACCATGAGTCAGAGCGAAGGGCGGCCGAGCGTGACCGCGCGAAGACCCAACTCGCGGGCGTTCGTGCAAAGAACGAGAAGCTGAAAGCCAAGACCAAGGAGCGTGAAGAAGCCTCAAAGACTTCATGGCTTCCGAAGTGGCTGCGCGGAAGATAAATCCTTCCTCAGAAGTCCTACCTCGCCATGCGTGAAGACCTTGCAAACATCCACTCCGAACCTCGACCGGAGATTGCCATCCCTCTTCGCAGCATGAGCTTGAATGTCTCGCTCATATCTGTTTGATGAACGTCTGCCAAGGTCCAGCCCCCCATGGTCCCCTTCACCGTTCTCATTCCCACGCTCAATCGCTGCGGCACTCTGGCGCACACGCTGGAGTCCTGCGTCGTCCAGCAGGATGAGAATTTCCGTGTGGTGGTGAGTGACAACCACAGCACGGATGAGACACGGGCGGTAGTCGAATCCTTCCAGCGACGCGACCCCAGGGTCAGCTACATCAGGCCACCGCAGCAGCTGAGCATGTCGCGGAACTTCGAGTTCCTGCTGGAGCAGGTCGAGGACGGGTTTGTGATGTTCCTTGGCTCGGATGACGGCATGCTGCCCGGCGCCATGGGTCGCGCGCGTGAGCTCCTGTCCAAATATCCGGACGCACTCGCACTGCATGGAGCCCCCAGCGGCATTTACTTCTATCCGGAAATCAGCACTGATGATGCGGGGCTGATGTACCTGCGAACAACACCCCTGGAGGAGCTTCGTTCTTCACACGAATGGCTGGCACTGGTGGCCCAGTGCAAACAGAACGTGACGCAGCTCCCCATGCCGTATGTCCTCTCCTGGATCCACCATTCCGTGTGCCAGAAGATCAAGGCAGGCAGCAACCGTTTCATCCACTCCCCCATTCCAGATTTGTTCCTCGGCATCGCGGTGGCGGCCCAGACTTCACACTATGTGAGCGTCTGCCCCGGCTTCACCATCGGCGGCATCTCGGCGGGAAGCAATGGCACTGGCACGACGCATCCCAAAGGGGACCGGTCTCTTGAGAAGACCTTCAAGGCGCAGAATGAAATCCCCTTTCATCCCAAGGTGGGATACACCCGGTCCGTTCCCGTGCTGGTGGGTGAGTGCATGCTGCAGGCGGCGGAGGCCGGCCTGCTGCCCCAGGGCATTGAGGTTGCGTGGGATCGCATCATCGCACGCGCCTGGCATCAGTTCCGCACGGAGCCCTGGAGTGAATCCGAACTTCAGGACAATCTCAAGACCCTGCAATTCCTCGCGAGCCATGTCGGAGGATCTGATATCCTGAAGGGCGCCACGGGTCCCTCATCTGCCCACGAACTGGTGGAGCGCTTTCCATTCCTTCTGGAGAACAATGATGGCGAATGGGAGCTGGTCGCCGACACACGCGCGCTCCGCCTCGCAGGCATCCATGAAGCAGGCTGCCTTGCTGAAGCCCTTTCGACAGCAGCCGTCCGTGGGGCCAACCTCGGCCCAAGCCCCACACCGAAGGAAATCTCAGATTGGGTCATGCTCGAGCAGGGGAAACAGGCCGCCACCCTGCGCCGGCAGATCAAGGCCGCGAAACAAGAATCCGGGCGACGCGCCACGGAGCGCAATCGCGTCAAATCCCAGCTCGCCGCGGCGCGCGAGAAGCAAGAGCATCTGCGCAAGAAGCTGGCCTGACCCTGACCTTCATCCCGTGATGTCCCCCACATGAACTTTCTCCCCACCGGAATTCAAGGAGCCTTCCTCGTAGAATCCAAACCGCATCATGATGAGCGGGGCTTCTTTGCGCGTACGTATTGTGAGCAGGAATTCTCCGGGAGCGAATTGAACACCCGGTGGGTGCAGCACAACCACAGCCTGAGCCGCACGACGGGCACGCTGCGCGGGCTGCACTACCAGTCCAGCCCCAGGGAGGAGATCAAGCTCGTGCGCTGCCTCAAGGGGCGCGTGTGGGATGTGGTGGTGGATCTGCGCAAGGACTCCCCCACCTTCGGACGCTGGGAGGCCCACGAACTCTCTGAGACCAACATGTGTGCGCTGTACATCCCCGTAGGTTGCGCCCACGGGTTCCAGTGCCTCACGGATGAGTGCCAGATGTTTTACTTGATGTCCGAGTTCTATGAACCGAAGTGCTCCTTCGGCGTTCGCTGGGACGACCCGGATCTGGCCATCAAGTGGCCGCTTCCGGCACTGAACATCTCCCCCCGCGACCAGGGACTGCCGCTGCTGAAGGAACTGGCATGAGGATTTTTGTCACAGGTGCAAACGGATTCATCGGCCGGGCTTTCTGCCAGGCTGCGGTCGCTGCTGGTCATGAGGTGTTGGGACTGTGCCGCAGTGCCAATGCAACGCTGCCGGACGGCTGCCAGAAGCTGGTCGGCGATTTGGAACATGTGCCATGGGACGAAGTGAAGCGCTTCGCACCTGATGCGCTGCTGCATCTGGCGTGGATCGTCACTCCCGGCGCGTATCTCAATGCACCGGAGAATGATTCCCTCATCGGTGAGAGCGAGCAGCTTTTCCGCAAATGCGCTGAGCTGGGCGTGCGCCATCTCGCGGCATCGGGCACCTGCATCGAGTATGCGCCCTCTGACGAACCGCTGAAGGAGAATGTCTCTCCGCTGGCTCCCGCGCTCGCCTATTCCAGAGGGAAGGTGGCTGCAGGCAACGTCCTCCAGGCACTCGCTACGGAGAAGGGGATTCCCTGGTCGTGGTTCCGCATCTTCTACTGCTATGGCGAAGGGGAGCATCCCAACCGCATTGTTTCATGGATCATGAGCAAGCTGGCTTCCGGTGAAGCCGTGGAGGTAAAAACTCCGGACAGTGTGAAGGATTACATCCATGTGAATGACGTGGCCTCCGCGATGCTCTGGAGCATCGAGAAAGGCATCGAGGGCCCCATAAATGTGGGCACCGGCCATGGCATTCGCATCCTCGACCTTACCCGCATGATTGCGACCACCGTGGGCGCAGACCCTTCCCTGGTATCCGGCGCCAATCCTCCTGCTCCAGATGCGTTCCCCATCACGGTGGCGGACATGACCAAACTCACCAGCTCCGGATGGAGCCCTCACATCCCGCTCACGACAGGCCTGGAGCGGATGTGCCAAACCTCCCCAGCCGCCTCCTGATAGCATCACCCCGCCCCTTAATTCACAAATGAAGCTCGAACTCGATACTGACTCCAATACCCTGCGTGTGCACGAGGGCGACAAGGTGCAAACCGTGCCCCTCTACAGCACCAAGGGCTTCGAAATCCTCTCCGACGCCTGGGTGAAGGTCGGTTGGAATCAGAAACACCCCTACACCTTCACCTGGTGGGGACGTCCGATGATTCAAAATCCGGAAGACGTGCTGCGCATCCAGGAGGTGTTGTTTGCACTGAAGCCTGACTATGTGGTCGAGACAGGCGTGGCGCATGGCGGCTCGCTCATCTTCTACGCCAGCCTGTTTGAAGCCGTGAACCACGGCAAGGTCATCGGTGTGGACATCGAGATCCGTCCGCACAACCGCAAGGCCATCGAAGCGCATCCCATGGCCAAGCGCATCACCTTGATTGAAGGCAGCTCCACGGCACCTGAAGTGGTGGCCCAGGTGAAGAAGCTCATTCCCGAAGGCTCCAAGGTGCTCGTGATCCTGGACTCGAATCACACGAAGGCGCATGTGGCTGGAGAGCTTCAGGCCTACCATGATCTGGTGAGCCCGGGTTCCTACATCGTCGCCACCGATGGGGTGATGAGCCTCGTGCATGACGTGCCCCGCGGCACGCCCTCATGGATTCTCGACAATCCCACCGAAGCCGCACGTGAGTTCGCCGAGCAGAACCCGAACTTCATCGTGGAGCAACCCAAGTGGCTCTTCAACGAAAGCGACCTCAGCGAGAACATCACCCACTGGCCGGGTGCGTGGCTGAAGCGGGTGAAGTGAAGTGATTGAGGGAGCAACGCCGGAGTTTTTTCAAGGAATGGGGGCATTCGTGCCCCCATTTTTTTGTGAGTGAGTGGGATGGCGTCTGTCGATGGATGGAGAGAAGTGGAGCCGAAGGAAGTTGAAACCGAATCTCTATATGAGAGACGTCAGGACTATCTGAGACAGTTCATGCGACGAGCGTATCTATGGATACACGGACGTGGCACAGGCCCAAGGAGCGGGAACGCCTCGTTCCCGTGGGTGAAAGGGTTTGGTGCATGTATCCACCTAAGTACCCTGTTGGAACACAGGGTACTCGATACGCAACACACCAAGCATAGTGACCGCTGACGGGAACGAGGCGTTCCCGCTCCTTGGGCCTGCCGCAACGCGCTGGGTAAGTTCATCGCGTTTAGGGCGGTTTATACAAAATCGTGGCTTTTGATCAGGGGTGACTTGCCGCACCGCGACCAGCGGTCGCAGCCACAGTAGAACCAAGGCTTACTGCCGTGGCGGATGGTTCAGGCCGTGGCTGTGGCTGCGACCGCTGGTCGCGGTTGGGGTGGCGCGCCCCCAGATGCAACGGGGGCAGGAATGCCCCCGCTCCCTGAAGTGAGGCCAAACGCTCAGCGTCTTTTACACCTTCTCAAGGAAGACCGTGAACTCATGCCGGTTGTATGACAGATGAGTCTGCGCCACCACGCGCAGGCCCGCTTGAGAGGCGGCGCTGCACACTTCATCCACCAGGGTCAGTGCGCCATGAACGGTCGCGATGCCCGGCATCTTCAACGTGAATACCACCAGTCCGCCTGACTTCAGCGAAGGTGCGAGCCGGATGACCTGCTGCATGGAATCCGCGGCTTCTCCATTGAGGTCGCAGAGCAGCGCATCATATCGTGCAGCCGCGGGAGGCTGGAATTCCGCAACGTCACACTGCACGAAGAGCAGTTGCCGCTCATGCCTCAGCCGTGCATCCAGCGGTGCGCGATCCACGGCGGTGACACGGTAGTCCCGGTTCAGCAGTTCCGAGGTCATGCCTCCCGGACTCGCGCCGAGCTCCAGCCAGTGGCTGCCTTCGGGAGGCGCGGAACGATGCAGACGCAGGTAATGCAGCGCCTCGGCAATCTTCGCTCCTGCACGGCTGATGGTGTTTTCATCGCCTTGCGCAATGAACTTGGTCCCACCGGGATAGAATCCGTTGGCAGCCCGTGGACTTTGCACACCACAATAGAGCCCCTCCCTGCCGACGAGGCAGAAGAGCGTGCTCTTCCCGGGGTCTTGGGATTCGGCATCGAGTCCGCGTGCGGCCACTTCCGGGAAAAGCTGCAACACCCGTCCACGAAGGTTGGAGGCGAGGTGCTTGTAGTACCCGGATGCACTTCCGGAGCTGAGCTGTCCCACGAGGATGGTCTGAACATCCAATCCACCAAACTTTTTCAGCATCGCCTGGGCTGCCCTTTCGATGAAGCCCTCCATCTTTTGGGGATTGCACGGCCACGCATGGTGCACGGGGATGTGCCAGCGCATGAAGATGGACGCCGTCTGGTCGGCAATCGACTCCGCCGTGAAGTCCTTTGCCCAATGATACTCCTGCCCGAGGGCAGAGGTTTTTGAAATGCCCAACCGGCTGAAGATGCCTGCGGTCTGTTCCTGGAAAACCTGGGATATCCGGATCAGGTGTCCATGCGTGGAGAGGGAGGATGGCGGCATCTATCTTATCCTCGCTTATCGAGAAGCTTGTCCTTCAGTTCCTTCGTGCGCGTGTCGATCTTGCCAGTCTTGTCACCGATGGCCTTCATCCGGCTCTCATGACTGTGCAGCGTGGTCGAGAGCTGTCTGGCGAGCGCAGCCTGCGCGAGTACGTGACCGAGTCCCATCCTGCCCGTGCGGAGATCTTCGCGAAGGGCTTCATTGATGAGCCGTGCCTCGTGGAACTTGTGATCATCGCGCTCCGCCGTCTGGGAGTTTGCCTGGAGACCATGCGCCTCCGGTGGGCGGAAGTGGTAGTGCGTGAGTGTCTGCGGCACGACCAGAATCTCATGGTGCAGCAGGAAGCGCAGATTGAAATGCCAGTCCTCCAGCACGGGATAGTCCTCAGGATACATGCCCACGGCATCCAGGGCGGAGCGGTCATAGAGGAAGGCGTGTGTGCAGAAGCAGTTCACCACTGCCAGCTGGGGCAGCGTGAGATTCGAGAGCTTCGGATTCAGCTCATAGCTGCGCTGCGGCTTCAGACCCTGCTCCACGCTGGATTCATGAATGCACAGAGTGCGGCAGACAGCGCCACGCACACTGGGATGCGGCCGCGTGTCCATGGCCCGCACCATGGCCTGGAGGTAATAGGGGTCCCATGTGTCATCGTCATCCAGCAGGGTGATGAATTCCGTCTGGGAAGCCTGGATGCCCGCATTGATGGGCACACCGCGCATGCCCGGCTTCGGATTGGCAAAACGCAGATGCGTGACGCGCCCCTGAATCCGCTCGCCATGGGTCTGCAGCAGGTGCGGCACGGCCTCGGTGTTCCCACCATCCACGATCACCCAGTGCCAGTCCTGGCAGGTCTGGCCGAGGATGCTCTGCAGCGTGCGCTCCAGCAGCACCGGACGATCAATCGTGCGGGTGATGATGGCGACGCGGCTCATGACTCTGAGGTGACGGTCGGCGCCGGCTTCGGTGGCTTGGTGTTCCACGACTCGCCCGCGGGCAGCGGCACGAAGAAGCGCTCCCAGCGTCCCTCATGCAGCCAGTGCCCCTTGGCACGTGGGTTGCGCTTCAGGAAGATCTTGCGGCCCGTCTTGTCCCGCTCCGTGCTGTTCTGCGCGAGGTAGGTCTCATCCATCTCCACGGCGGAATTGTAATTCGGATGATCATGGATGAGCACCAGATCACGGGCATCGATCACCACGCCGTCCTGGTAGGCGCGGAAGCTGAATTCATCATCCGAGTAGATGCCGAGGTAGCCGCTGTGAAGGAACTCTCCTTGCTGCTTCAGGCGTGCGCGCGTGAGGATGGCCATGCAAAGCAGGTCATCGCGGCGATGTCCATCGCTGGGGCGGAGCACGCCCGGCTGGCGCACATCCCGCAAGCGGCGCACAAATTCCTCATCCCATCCCGGAATGGGTGTCCAGTCATCCGAGAGCTGCACCAGCACGTCGCCCGTGCTGGCCTGCGCAGCGAGATTCCACGCGGCCACGCAACCACCACCCTTCTCCGGCACCACGCGATGCAACAGGCCCTTGATGGCCCGCTGCGTGGACTCATCATCACAGTCCGCGGCGAAGACGTGCTCGATGCGCCGGGGATTTGATGCGGCGCGAATCCACTTCTCCCGTGCCTCCAGCGCCTGCTCCGGACGGCCACGCGTGGCGTGGAGCAGTGAAATCTTGGGAGCCAGGAGACGACGGAACATAACAGATGCAGCAACCATGCGGCCTCTCAGCGGCGCATTTTCGGTGGGTGGGGATTGGAGAATGTGAGCGGGAAAAGGGTGCCCGTTGCAGCGCCCCGTGTCAATCCTGCCCGTCATCAAGCTTTCAATCCCGCCCACACTTCCCGCACCGTGCGCACCGTGCCGGTGCGCACATCATGGACGCGGCAGGCGGCGATCACTTCACGCCGCTCCGCAGCGGAGGCGAAGGTGAGTTTCCCGGAGGGATCACGCGCTTCACGGAACTTTGCCTCGACAAACGCCTCCGCGGATGTGCGGATGGGGAAGGCCCCGGCAATATCACGACGGAGGAAGAAGGCATTATTTCCCGCGCTGTTGCAGCCGACCAGCACATAACCTTTCTCACGGCCCAGATGCTCCAGCGCAGCGAGCGAGGCACCGTAGAAGACATTGGAGAAGTGCGCCTTCGACCGCATGAAGGAGGCATCCGGCGGGATGGTGACTGCGGCATCCGGGCCGAAGACACTGTTGTACTCAGACACCACGATCCATGGATTCACGGAATCAATCGCCTTCCAGATCCAGTAGTCCATGCCATCCACATCCACGCTGAGGATGCCGAGGTCTCCGGCGAAGCCTGCATCGCGGATGAGCTGGTTGATATTTTCCGGCGTGATGAAGGAGGCCACAGCGGTGAGGTCATGCCGCCAGTACAGGTTGTCCTGCTTGATGCGATTCACGTTTTCCTCAGAGCCATCCAGCACGAGACCGCGCCAGTTGTCCTTCTGCAGGAGGAAGCGCGTATTCGCCTCCACATAAGATTCCACGCCGAACTCGACAAACGTCTGGTGGGGCGCCTTGAGGTGGTGGAGCAGATGCTGCAGGATGCCATCCTCACCCCACTGGGAGAAGACCTGGAACTCAATCTCGGAGAAGGGCGTGCCGGGCGGCTTGGGCGCCATGGAGGCTGTGGCGATGCGGCCGCACAGGACCTTCAGCGACTCCATCTCCTGGGAGAGGCGGCCAGCTTCACGCTCGAAGCGCGAGGCATTCTGCACCGCGTGCGTGGCCTTCTCCTTCAACTGGTCGAACTTTGTCTTGAGCTTTTTGACACTGTCAGAAAGGGCATCGTCCTTGCGGCCTTTCTTGAATGGATTGGAGAGCATGCCTGCCATGGTGGAGTGGATCGGGGTGCTTAAGCCGGTCGTCTGGTGGTCGCAACTTCAAATGCCCGCCGGCAGAGGTCCGCCAGCCGCAGACCGTAGGTGTGGGCAAAGGCACGCTCGGCCGCGAGGCTCCGGGACTCCTGGGCGAGGTCCGGCCCGGCCGCGAGATGCGGCCAGTGCGAGCGGAGGTAGGTGGCGAGCGCCTCCGGAGCATCACACCCGAAGTGGCCAAGCGCCATGGGCGCCTGCTCACGATGCACGGGAAGGTCCGAGCACATGAGCGGACGGCCGAGCGCCTTGATATCCTGCACCACGGTGCTCCAGCCTTCAAAGCGCGAGGGCTGGATCACCAGCGCGGCGCAGCGCATGAGCTGCTGCAGGTGCGCAAAGGGCACCTGCCCCAGAGGCACCACCTGACCCGCCAAGCCCTGCTGTGCGATACTCTGCAATATGCGCGACGTGGGTGCATTCGAAGGATCACGATAGTCCGAGGGCAGGCCGGTGAAGACAGCGGGAATGCGCACGCCTTCCGCCGCGAGTTTCCCCAGCGCCTCAATCACCACGCCGTGGTTCTTGTGGGCCCAGTACTGGTTCGCCACGAGGAGGAACTTCTCCGGCAGGTGGTACTGGCGCACGATGTCCCTGGGTTCGCCGGAGGGAAGCTCTTCAAACACCAGGCTGGAGGGGAATGGCGCGACCCATGCCTTCTCCGATGCATGGGAGAGCGTGGCATCGTAGTCGGTCTTTGCTGCTTGGCTGGAGAGCAGGATGAAGTTCGAGTTCTGCGCGCGCTGCTGGAAGTTCTCCTCGCGATCCTTGTACTCCTGCGTGGTGAAAAACTGCGGCAGGTGCAGATGCTGGAAGTCCGTGATCCAGGAGACCACCCCCACCCCGGGAATCTGCGGTGGTGTGCCAAAGAGCTCGATGACCACGTGGATGTCATGATGTGCCGCAGACGCCTCCAGCGCGCCACGCCCACCACTGGCAGGCAGCATGAACCAGCGGCGGCCCGGGAGATGCTGCGGCACGGCATGCTTCCCGGATTCATCGCGGGGCGCGAGGATGCCGAGCTCGAGATTCCGCTCCTTCGCCACGAGATCCAGCGAGCGGGTGAACATGCGCATGAAGGCGGCCAGCGCGGCCCAGCCGGTCGCCTCACGATACAGGACCGCGACGCGCAACGTGGAGCCATAGGGCACGGCATCTTGCGAGGCCAGCACCCTGCCTGCGATGTCGTTGCACAGGTGAAGGCCATCAGCCAGACGGGAGACTGCCGTGGGAGTGCTCATGCGGTGCGTGCGGTGCTTTCTTGAGTCCAGTGATGCAGGGTCTGCTGCAGGGCCTGCGGAAAGGCCAGGGGACGCCACTCGGGAAGGAAGGTCTCCAGCCGCTCCGTGCAGGCCTCCCAGTGCAGCGGGTCGCCGGGGCGCTTGCGATTCAGGCACCGGATGGGTTTGTCCGACTGCAGACCGGCGCCGATGGCGTGCGCCATGTCGAGGATGGAACGTTGCTGACCGCTGGCGAGATTGAAGATCCATGGAGTGCCCCGCTGGGCAAAGGTGTCACGTTTGGAAGCCAGCATGAGCAGCGCGCTGGAGACATCCCATTCACTGAGGAAATCGCGCGTTTCTTCCCCCGTGCCATCGATGTCCACCGTGGCGCCAGAGCCACGGAAGCGGTCGAAGAGCTCCCACACGAGAAGGCGGTGCTGCGATGCGCCGAAGACGGAGAAGAGACGGGTGATGACGACAGGCAGGCCGAAGTGATCATGATGCTCACGCGCGAGACACTCGCACAGCATCTTGTGCCAGCCGTAGGGGGAGATGGGGTGCAGCGGCGCCTCTTCACGCACCGGCAGGCTCTCCGGATCCCCATACACGGCTGCGCTGGAGGGGAAGATGACGAGCGGCTTGAGCTTCGAAATACGCACCGCCTCCAGCAGGTGGGACCACGTGCCAAAGGAGGCGCGCAGATCCTCATGCGGACTCTGCATGGACTGCGCAACGGAGGCACTGCCCGCGCCGTGGATGATGCAGTCCGGCCGGATCTCATGCAAATGGCCTGCCAGCACCTCGGGATGCTGATCCCAGTCGATGGGAAGCGCCTGGCTGCCTGCGGGCTGGTGGCGCCCGGCGGCCCACACTTCATGTCCTGCGGCTCGCGCCTCCCGCACCATCACACGCCCCAGAAAACCAGCCGCGCCCGTGACGAGCAGGCGCATGGACGGCTGGGAGCCGGGAGTGAGGGGTGGCATTGACATGAAGGGGTACACATGATACGCGCAGCCATTGTCTGCAAACAGCATTCTGCATGTCTGTGGCTTATCTGCGCCAGCGCGGGTCCGTCACAGACTGAAGGCGGCGCCCGCCTCCCGTGAATGAGGCCGCGGGCCCCTGTGAACGATGACGAGCAAAAACATCCCCTACATCCGCAAGCTGGACCATCTCAGGTTCTTTGCTGCGTGGCTGGTGGGTGTGTATCACTACTATCATTTTCAAACGCCGGCCTACAACGGATTCAAGGACCCGCGGGTGCTGACTTCGAAGCCGTTCTCCGCCTTCCTCATTGAAGGGCACACCGGCGTGGCGCTTTTCCTTGTGCTGAGTGGCTTCATCTTCGCGGCCATCTGCTATCGCAGGGAGGTGAGCTATCCGGGGTTTGTGATGAATCGCGTGCTGCGCATCTTTCCCCTCTATGGCGTGGCCATCTTCCTCGCGACCATGCTGGCCGGTGCGCCGCTGGCGCAGTTCTTCGGCTCGCTCCTCCTGCCCTACCCCGGCAGGGAAATGGTGAGCTATGTCCCCATCACGCCCCATCTGTGGACCATCCGGCTGGAGTTTCAGTTCTACCTCATCTTCCCCTTCCTCATCCTCTTCGCGGCGAAGTATGGCCTGCGCTATCTCCTGGGTCTGATCCTGCTCGCCCTCTCCATCCGCTGCATGATCTGGGTATCGCCGGAGCATGACAAGCTGAAGGATGCCGTGTACGGCACTCTGGTGGGAAGGCTGGATCAGTTTGCCATCGGCATGCTGGCGGGGAGCCTCTACTCCGGCAGGGCAGACATCCGCCTGCCGAAATGGCTGGGCTGGCGCTACCTGCCGCTGATTGCCTGGCTGGCGCCTCTCGGCGTGGTGTATCTGTTTCACCGGCTCGGGGGCAATAGTCATCTGCCACCGGGACATGGGTTCTGGGTCATCTATCCTGATCTGGAGGGGCTGGCCTGGGCCTTCTTCACCCTGGCCTATGTGCTGGCACCATGGGACTGGCCGGAGCGCATCTCCAAGGCGCTGGGCTGGCTCGGCGCGCTGAGCTTTTCCTTGTACATCAACCACTGGATCTTCGCGCATGATCTCACGTGGCGGAGGCTGGAGATGCCGTGGGGCCGCATGGCGCTGCCACAGCTCTCCGAGAGCATGACCACGAATGCACTGCTGGGTTTCACCTTTGTGGCGCTCCCGCTGCTGGTCCTCTTCTCGGCAATCACCTATTATGTGATCGAGAAGCCCTTCTTTGAGCTTCGCCGCAGCTACTTGAAAAAGAAGCCTGGGGAAGGTGGCGATGATCGTGATCGCAATCGTGCCGCCGCCCCTCCAGCTTCACCTCCTTCCTCATGATTCCCTCTCCCCCACCCCTTGAGGTCCCGGTGCTGCTGCTGGTCTTCCGCCGGCTGGATACGCTGCGCCGTGTCGTGGATGCACTGCGTGCGGTGCGGCCCACGCGCGTGTACATCGCAGCGGATGGTCCCAAGGCAGGAGATACCGCCACCGCCGCGAAGTGCGCTGAGGTGCGCCAGTATCTCGCAGAGGCCATCGACTGGCCCTGCGCGGTAAAGACGCTCTATCGCGATCACAACCTCGGCTGCGGTGCTGCGGTCAGCGGTGGCATTTCATGGTTCTTCCAGCACGAGGTGGAGGGCATCATCCTGGAAGATGACACCCTGCCTGCTCCAGATTTTTTCCCCTACTGCGCCGGCCTGCTGGCACGTCATCGCGATGACAAGCGCGTGATGTGCATCTCTGGTGACAACTTCCAGGACGGACAGTGGCGCGGTGAAGGTGACTACTATTTCTCCAAGCATCCGCACTGCTGGGGCTGGGCCTCGTGGCGCCGGGCATGGGAGCTGAATACCAATGCCTTCCCCGGATTGCATGAGGCGCCGCATGCGGACTGGTGGCAGAGCATCCATGAAGATCCCGCCGAGTCCCTGTACTGGGAGCGCGCCTTCCACACTGCGCAGCGGGGCGAGGTCGACACGTGGGACTATCAATGGACCTATGCCTGCTGGCAGCACGGTGGTCTCACCGCGTTACCCAATGTGAATCTCGTGGCGAACATCGGCTTTGGCGGTGAAGCCACACACACCATGGATGCCACGCACCAATGGTCCGAACGCAAGACCGGCACCCTGGAAAGCCTGCGCGCGCCTGCTGCGGTGGCACGTGATGTGGACGCGGATCTCTATACCTTCACCCATCATCACTGCCCCGCCGGCAGCGAAGCCGAGCGCATCCTGTGGGAAGCGCTCATCAAACAGCAACGCCGCGAGAACAAAGACCTGCGCCGCAAGGTGGTGGAGATGGAAAAGCAGAACGCTTCCATCGCGAAGGAACTGAAGTGGGCCGTGGCGAACAAGTGGAAGGCAGCACGACGATTGCTTTCCGGCCGGTGGCCGGAGGTGTGAGAACGTAGGGTCACACTGGAGTAGCAACTCTGCGGTGTGCGGCAACTCATTGCAGCCATTCGCAGTTTGCTTCACGTGGAAGTGGAACCCGAGGATGTCTGCAGCATGTCTTGCTTTTTCCACAGCACATCCTGCGTCGGGAGACGACAGCCCACACAGCTATTGATATGCTGACTATCTGGCAATCTAGAATTCCCTTTGCCTGATGGTGAATCCGGCAGGCTCATGGCCAGCCTTTGCTCTCGGGTGGAGCGGACGGCATTGGGCGTGGTCATCCCTGCCGAGCTGACTGGCTAGAGCATTTTCTATTTAATTTGTCGCATATTGAGGAGGATGGTAGAGTGTAGCTCATGAAGAGCTTCAGTCTGGATCTGCGCAAGCGACTGGT
>NZ_QNRR01000017.1 GCF_003315205.1 Roseimicrobium gellanilyticum
CCCTCACCGCAGTCATGCGACAACTCCTCACGGTGCTCAACGCCCTCTTGAAAAATCCTGACTTCCGCCTTGCGTGAAACACCGTTGCTCCAAATTCGTGGCCTCGACATCTACTGCCAACGGGAAATAGCGAAGTCATGCGAGGCGTCAGGCCAGAAGGCCCAACGTCCGCTGTCAGGGCAGAAGCCCTAACCTCCTTGAACTACTGGGCTCCGCTCCTATTTCTTCAGTTCCTCCAAGGTCCACAACGCAGTGCGGTCCTTGTGCTTGCCACGTACCGCTTCCACTTCAGCCGTAGACACAGCGGAAGCACCTTTGCCATGCTCCTTGCGGATGTAAGTTAGCACCTCAGCAATCTGCTGATCATTCAAGCCACTTGGCGGCATGGGGATGGGCGTGGCACGGCCGTACTCCTGGCCTGCCACAGTGATGGGTCCCATAAGGCCGTGCATGATCATCTTGATGAGCGCATCCTTGTCACCAGTCACCCACTCGCTGTTGCGCAGGGGAGGGTAGATACCTTGCAGGCCATTGCCATCAGGCTGGTGGCAGTTCAGGCAGAGGGCATCGTAGATGAGCTTGCCGGGATGCTCCTGCACAGGGGCGGCATCGGCGATCTTGTGGACGAAGGCTACATGCGTGGCGTTGCCACCGAAGTCGAGCTTCTTCTCTGCAAGTGGCTTGGCCCACTGGGGCTTCAGTGCACGCACACATTGCGCGAGCGAGTAGTCGATGAAACGGTCCCTCGGAGAATCCAGCGCAAGGGCTGCGACCTCCACCGCCTCGGGCTTCTCCACATAACTGAGCGCAACGATGGCCTCCAGACGCACACGGGGATTCTCATCACGAATGCACTTGGTCAGCAGGCCCAGCGGATCCGGAAGGCGATCCGCCCACGCGCCCGCCACACGGGCGCCATAGGCACGCACACGGGCATCTTTTGCCTCGAGAAGCTTGTCCAGCAGCTTGGGGTGCACGGATTCATGGGCCTCATACACACCGATGACTTCCAGCAGCAGGTGCTCGTAACCCTTGTCAGCAGCGTTCAACGTTTCTACGAAGGCATCCGTTGCTTTCACGACTTCCTCGGTGAACATGTCAAAGAGCAGACGCTTCGCCTGGTAGCGCGTCCAGCGTTCCGGTGAGCGCAGTTGTGCCAGTAGTTCCGGCGCTTTCATCGCGGCGAGATTCGGTTGCTTCACCGGCTCACGCCCCTTGTAGGTGATGCGCCAAATGCGCCCGCGCGTACGGTCGCGGCGGGGATCCGCATAGCTGGCCTGATAGTGGCCGATGATGGGATTGTACCAGTCCGCCACATAGATGGCGCCATCCGGACCCACGCTCACGTCCACTGGGCGGAAAGCGGTGGAGGTGGACTTCAGGAGCTTGGGAAGCTGTTCAGTGACGAAACCTGCGCCGTCATCGATAAACTTGTGAAACTCAATCACATTGCCGAAGTAGCCTCCGATCACCGCATGCCCCTGCACGTCATCCGGCAGTGCCTTCGTGCCAATGATGTCGAGCGCTGTCGTCTTGGGGTTCGTTTTGAAGAGCGATCCAATGCCGTGGTACTGATCCGGGTCCTGCACGCGGATGGTGCCCGGCGTGGTGTAATAACCATCCGGACGGTCGCCGGACTTGTGGAAGATTTGATTGTAGTCATCGAAGGCCACACCCCAGCAGTTGTGGCCCGCCTTGCCGCCATTGAAGAAGCCATCCATGCGCATGGTGCGCGGGTTCAGCCTCCACACGCCAGCCTTGTCCAGACGGGAAAGCCCCCAAGGTGTTTCCACCCTAGAGAAGGCATGCAGGCCCTGCGTGAACCACAAGCTGCCATCGGGTCCGCGTGTGATGGAGTTCACGAGCTGGTGGGTGTCCCCCACCCCGAAGCCGGAGTAGATCACCGTACGCTGATCAGCCTTGCCATCGCCATCCGTGTCCTTGAGATGCACGAGCTCATCGAAGTCGCATACGTATACACCACCAGCACCGGGTTCCACGCCCTGCACCATGGTGAGGCCTTCTGCGAAGCGCGTAGTCTTGTCGACCTTGCCGTCGTGGTTCGTGTCTTCACAGATCAGGATGAAGTCTCCCGGCTTCGAACCCGCAAGAATGTGAGGATAGGTCGGTGAGCAGGCCACATAGAGGCGGCCTTTCTCATCCCAGGACATCTGCGTGGGCTTCACGAGGTCATCTTTCTCCGAAGCAAAGAGTGAGGTCTCATAACCCTCCATCATCGTGAAGGTGGCCTTTTCCGCCTCGGGCGTGAACTCGGGACTATCCGGCATGGCTGTATAGCCGGGGCTCTTCGGGATGACTTCTGTCGGTGCCTCGCCACGTGCAAGCGAGTGAATCCGCGCATCCAATGCAGCGATGAGCGGCTTGTGATGCTCGAAGCTCTCTCGCAGTGAGGGCACATCTCCGCCGGATTTGCCGAACAACTGGGCCACGCGATCGCCGTACACAAAGGACCAATTCGCCGGGCGCCAGCAATCGAAGAAGAGGCGGTTCTTTTCAATGATGGCCGTGCGCAATTCCTCGTTGTCCGTGGCGGGTTTGGCGCCAGCACCGAGTTCCTTGGCGATCAAAGAGGCCACCACGCGGAGGCCTTCTGGATTGAGGTGAAGACCGTTGTCCGTGAGCCGCGGCTCCGTGGCAGGACGCTCGCTGAGTGGAGTGAAGAGATCCACATACACCGCGCCGCGCTGCTTCGCGATGGCCTTCACCGCATCGGCATAGGCCTTCACGTCTGCATTGAGCTTCGTGAGATCCGGCGCGTGGGAGGCGAGCGGTTTCTCAAAAGGCATCGGAGACACCAGCACGAGCCGGTGCGTGCGCGCCGCGAACTCATCCAGCAGCTTATGGTAAGCCGCGGTGAAGGCAGGTACCTTCACCGCACCGTCAAATGCCTCCACCTGGCCGAACTGCGCCATCACCGTGGTGGCGCCGGCGGACTCCATCTGCGAGGTCCAAGAACCGAAATTCAGGTCGCGCCACTGCTCATAGACCGTATCCCCCTCCCAAGCCATGGAGCGAAACCGGGGCTTCTTTTCGGCGAACGCAGACGTCAGCCAGCCCTCCAGGTTCCCGGTCTTCTGCTCGCGTACAAAGTTCGTCTGGCCCGTGAGCACCAGCACCTCGTCGTCCTTGAGTTCGAACTTCCCATCCTTGAAAGCTTCCGGCGCGGTGCCCGCCATCGCGGGATCGCCGAAGCGCTGCATGATCACGGACTGCTCAGGCACCACATCGCCTGCGAGTTCTTCAATCGTGATATTCCGGTAGGAGATGACTGCCTTGCACTTGCCGTGAATCTGCAGGGCGATGAGACCTTCCTTCTCGATGCTGCCATCCGGCTCGGAGTAGTCGATGGTCTGGCGGCCATTGACGATCAGGATGATGCGAGGACCTTCGGCGCGGATTTCGTATTTGTTCCACTCACCTGGCTTCTCGAACTCCGCAATCTTGTCCTTGTCTCCGGAGGCCAGCATCTTCTTGCGGCGGGATTCGTCGTAGAGGAAGCCGGTGTATCCCGCGCCGATGTCGGCCTGGTAACCGCTCATTTCATTCGGCGGACTGGGAATGCGTTTACTGCGGAACTGCACCCCGCCATTCACAAAGCCCTCCGTACCGACCAGCTTGTACTCAAACCTTAGGCGGAAGTTCTTGTAGGTTTTTTTCGTCGCAAGAAATTCATTCTGCGGATTGCCCTCCATGGAGCCTCCCACAATGACGCCGTCCTCCACTCGCCAGACCTTGGTGTCACCTTCCCACCCTTCCAGCGTTTGGCCGTCGAAGAGTGGCACGGGTGCCGCGTGAAGATCCATCGCGCCACCAAGCAGAAGCAAGGCGCTGGTGAAAGAGGTGAGCAAAGTACGTCTCATGGGAAAATAGGGTGGGTGGAAACGGTCCGTCACAAGGTCTTTTTGCCGGGGCAGGAACACATTTCCAAGGTCTTGCACCCGGAGGCGCAGGCGTAGTACAGTGTGAAGCCCGTGACCTCAACCTCCACCCCCACTCCCCGCCAGCTCTATCGCGCTCTCGATCGTGGTGAAATCACGAAGGAGGAATTCCGTGCCTCCATGCGCGAACATGCCCTTTCCCTGATCGAGGAAATGGAGGAAGTGCACCAGAATCCCGTGGCAGCCTGGATTGAAACGCTGCGGAATCGACAGGCCGCAGCACGCCTGGCACGCGCCCATGGCGAGCATGTGGTGAGGGAGGCGTTCACTGCCTTGTCAGAAGTGCCGGACTTCCCGCTGGCCCACTGGCTCTGGAATGCGGATCACGCGCACCTGCCGCTGTATTGTTTTTTGCGGACCCGGAAGGAGCCGATTTTCCGCGTGCTGAAGCTGGTGTCCCAACCGTGGCTGTTGATGCTGAGCGTGGAATACGGCAGCGCGGAGAAGGGTCAGGCCACGAAGGAAAAGTTCACGTTCAAGCGCGAGCGCTTTGGCCGGCTCACGGTCACCAAGCGGGAGGCGGCGTAGAAGTGTAGAAGGCTTCTCCAGCAGCCTTTCATACCTGACGCGAGTATCACCCTGAAAGGCTTCTGGAGAAGCCTTCTACTTTCAAACCGACCGGAAACCAACGCTCTCGGGACTTCCAAACTCCGCTATACCGTTGCTGCTTCGGCGCTGGCAGGCACAGGCGCCGGCTGAAGCTCGTCATCCGTCTCGTCGGGCTCGGCCGAGGGAGCGTTGAGCATGATGCCCTTGGGCTCTCGGTTGGAACGGCGGCACCACTCCTCGTAGGTGATCACTTCAAAGGTGCGGTCCAGGTGCTCCACAATCGCGGTCATGGATTCCACCCAATCGCCGGAGTTGATGTAGTGCACATCGCCCACCTTCTTGTCCGCAGGAGTGTGGATGTGGCCGCAGATGATTCCCTTGCAGCCCTTGCTTTTCGCCAGCTCCTGAAGCTGCTCTTCAAACTTGCCAACGAAGCTCACCGCGCCTTTTACCTTGGCCTTCACCCATTTGGCAAAGGAGAAGGGTTCCTTGCCGCGCCAGTGACGCCACGCGTTGTAGGCACGGTTCAGCTTGAGCAGGCTGTTGTAACCCACTGAGCCGAGCTGGGCCATCCACTTGTGATTCGTGGTGACGTGATCAAAGCCATCGCCATGCACCACGAGGTAGTTGCCATGTGGGGACTCGTGGATGTGCTCCTGCACAATTTGCAGGTTGTCGAACACAATGGGCAGGAAGCGCTCCAGCACGTCATCGTGATTTCCGCGGGTGTAGATCACCTCGATGTTCTCCTTTTCCATCTTGCGCAGCACCGTGCGCACGAAGTGGGTGTGCGGCTTCGTCCACTTGCCGCCACGCTGCAGTGCCCACGCGTCGATGATATCTCCGTTCATCACGAGCTTTTCGCAGATGGAATTGCGCAGGAAGTGGCTGGCCTGGGCCGCCTTGCACTCGGGGACACCGAGATGCACATCGGAGATGAAGATGGTCTTGAACCGGAGTTTGCGTTTGCGGGACATGGCGGTGTGGGGAGTCGGAGGTTGGGAGAGGGATGCCGGGGACTAGGAAGCGAATGCAAAAGCCGTGCCTGCCAGTTCCTGTTCGAACTGCTCGACAATGGCGTTCCATGAAAGCTTCTCCGCTGTGCGGGCTGCGGCGTTGCGCAGCTCCACATCCTGCCAGTGCGCCAGCGCGGCGTCCGTAGCGGCAAGGAATGCGGGCTCATCACCGAAAGTGGCCACGTGGCCATTCTCTCCATGCCGCACATGCTGATTCGCAGCGGCATAATCAAAACTCACGGTGCTCAGACCGCTGGCCAGCGCCTCGGTGAGCACATTGCCAAACGTCTCTGTCAGGCTTGGAAAAACAAATACATCCGCGCTGGCGTAGTGACTGGCGAGATCTTCACCTGTGCGTGCGCCGGCAAAGATGAACTCGGGATGCTCCTCCTTCAGACTGGCTGCCTTCGGTCCATCTCCTACGAAGACGCACCTTGCGCCGGAATGCTGGTCCCGGACGCACTGGAAGGCCCTCACCACAAGCGGCAGATTCTTCTCCGCAGCGATGCGTCCCACAAAGATCGCCACCGGTGTGCTGCCGTCCGCGCCCCACGAGCGGCGCAGGGCTTCATCCCGGCGATCCGGATTAAAGAGATCCGTATCCACGCCCCGTCCCAGCACGCCCACATTCTCGATTCCCAACTCACGGAGCTGGGTGGCGGTGCTTTCGCTGGGAGTCAGCGTGCGCGCCGTGCAATTGTGCACCCACTTCAAGTAGCCCGTCGCAGCACTCTTCAGAATCGGGACGCTGTAGTCCTGCGAATAGGTGTGGAAGTTCGTATGGAACCCGGAAACCACACGAACGTTGTGCAGCTTGGCCGCGCGGATGGCATTGCACCCCATGATGGTTTCCACGGCCACATACATGGCATCCGGCTGCAGGGACTCGATGTGGCGGGTGAAGTAGTTTCTCGACGCAAAGCCCACTCGCACACCGTCATACCCTGGCAGCGGCATGGCTCCCACCGCCTGCACCTGCACTCCAAACTTCTTGTTTTCATCCCTCGCGCCTTCGCTTGTCGTGATGACATGGACTTCATGCCCGCGTTTGGCGAGGCCGCGCGACAAGGTTTGCAAGGTGCGCGCCACGCCGTTGATGTCAGGCGGGAAGGTGTCAGATACGAGCAGGAACTTCATCAGTCTGGCCCTCCCATCATACTTTCCCGATGCGCACCTGAACATATGCAGGTGGTGACGTTATCGTCACCTCGCAAGATATAGGCACAAAGCAACCCCGGCAACGCCATATCTTGCGATTGTCACCTGGGCACTACGAACATCGCCGCAAACGTGTTCGGAGTCAATTTGGCATCTTTGTCAGGGTCCACCAGCATGTCAGAAATGTCTCCATCGAGAAACAATGCGTCCTGACATCCAAGGTGCAGGAAGAACTGGCAGAGTTGATGAAACGTGACGCGTCCCTTGATGCGATCGTCGCGGTCACTCATGACGAAAATGACCTGACCGGTGGATGCATGCACACCCACCGCATTGCGCAGGCGCTTGTTTGGTGAGTTCACGTTGAAGGCTGGGTGCAACACACCCTTGCGCATCAGCATGGGACCGCTTTGCGTGGCAAGGCGCGGCTTCAATCCGCTGCGACTGTATTCCGCCGCTTCCAGGACGCCTGCACCCTTCACATCATCCACATAAAAAACGCCGTTGGGTTTGAGGAAAAAATTACCCTCTCCGGGGTTGAGATTGAGCGGCACGAGTTCCTTCCCCGCGCAGACAGTCAGGCCACAGGGTTTTGGACCGTTTTCATAAATGCCGCCGTTGGTGGCAAAGGCGATGCGTTTGCCCTCCTCGGCAAGTTCTTTGCGCAGCCCCTCGAAATCCCGCAATGGTTTTCCGTCTTTTCCGAGCCATCGGAGTTCCAAGCTGCCGAGCTGAGCCCTCTCGATACGATGCACATGATAGAGGGCTCCCTGAAACTCAAGCTTCTCAGAGGCTTTTAATGTGGCCGCGGCAGTAGAGACAAAGCCGAGAAGGGTGAGGAGCCAGCGTGGAAGCATAGTGAATAGGAGAAGCAAAAGTCGATCGAACTCTCAAGTTCGAAACGCCACGTGAAGAGAGAAAAATGCGTCGCATGTCGCGATCCCGACAACTCACGTCGCTGGAATCTCAATCACACCTCCACGCCGTTCCTGCTCTTCCTTGGGGCGAGCATCTTCTTTCTCGACATCTTTCTGTTCTTCCATCTCCACTGGTTCCTTCGTCGCAGCTACAACATCAATCACGGCCTCCGAAGCCACCGGCTCCACCTTGTGACGTGTGAGCATTTCATTCAGCCGCGCCAGCACCGCCTCCACGAGTTCGCGCTGCCCGCGATGAAAACGAAACACGCCGCGCATGGCAGAACCTTCAATCACGAGATTCTCACTGAGGAACCGGGATTCGACACGCACTGAGGCATCCGTGAGTGGCAGTGGGAAAAGGCGATCCCTCAGCCCCTTCGTCGCGGCGAACCAGGCTGCATCGGGGTTCGAGCTGAGCACCAGCACGCCATCGAGATTGGTCATGAGTCCTTTCACCCCTTTGCAGCGCGCCGTCAGGCAGCGCACGGCGACCTGGACCTTGCCTTCCTCGACGCTGCCATGAATGCGCAGCAGATCCCGCAGGGGATTGTTCATCACCTGCCTGAGTTCCACCGCATCTTCACCGGTGAGGGCTCTCGCCGGCAGCTTCACTTTCTGCCACATGAGCCACATCGTGGTCTTGGAGGAGCGCCACAGCCTTGGCAGCAGCAGCCACAACGCGACCAGAATCACCGTGAATACCGCAAGCGCCACCGCAGGATGCATCAGCGTGAGAGCTACACCGCCGGCGACACCCGCATCTTCAGCCACACTGAGGGTGATATTGCTCACCGGTTCGGGAGAATGGTTCACCGCCAGCCGTGTGCCAGCCTTCGCGGTGTGGGTGGTAAGCGCTGCACCTCCGGCCACCAGGGCAGCTGCCACCTGCACATACACCGGCATGTCCCCCACGGCCTGCAGGCTCAGCAGCACCCCACCCACCGGCCGGATGAAGGTGTGTACACTGTCCCACATCGAGTCGACCCATGGAATCTTATCTGCCAGGAACTCCATGGCAAAAAGCAGGCCGGCAACGATGAGCACCACAGGATGGCCCAGGACTTCCAGCGCCTGATGCTGCTGCGCGAGGTGCAGCCAGTCAAAGCGCACCGCCAGGCCCGTGAGGAATACTGTGAGGTACAAGTTCACCCCGGCCAGCGTCGCCAGCCCGAGCGCCACGCCAAGTTGGTCAAGAATGTGCATGGGAGAGGAAATGAAATGCCAAGCATTCTGACGGCTGGCGGGCCGCCACGTTCAGAACGATTTCACGCCCAGGCAGCGACTCGTGTGCCTAGCGGAATAATCCATTAAACACCCTCTTGAAAAAGCCCGGCTTGCTGTCCCCCTGACGGCGCTCGACGACTACGCGCCCGCCGTGGGCGTCGCAGTAGCCGGGAGGAACCATCTCGGCGGGCAGATCATCGGCATAGGCGTGTCCGGCAGCAGCACAGCCATCTGTGGCGAGCAGTCCGGTGAGACGGCAGAGGTTCACTCTCGCCAGCACAGGCTCGGCCTTCTGCACCTCCTGCTTGTAGCCACTGGCCACGGCAACGTTCATGCTGTCCGCCCAGATGGGCAGCGCGAGTTTTCCGCCGTAGCCACCAGGGGCGATGGTGTCCGGCTGATCCAGTCCCACCCATACGCCGCAGGTGACTTCACTCGTGAAGCCGACGAACCACGCGTCCTTGTAGTCATTCGTGGTGCCAGTCTTGCCCCCGGCCTTTTCCTTGAAGCCGTACTCTTTCCGCGCTGGAGCGCCGGTGCCTTCATTCATCACCTTTTCCATGAGCCGCTCCGTCACGAGAGCCGCGCCCGGAGGCATGCCTTCGCTCTCCAACACGGGAGTGGAGTAGACGATTTCTCCCGCGGCATCCGTGATGCTGGAGATGAGGAAGGGACGGCGGCGGATGCCGTTGTTGGGGAAGACGCTCGTGGCACTCGTGAGCGACTTCAGGCTGGTACCCATGTTGCCGATGTAGATCTGTGGGGTGCGAACCTCCGGCTCGCCCAAGCCCGTATCACGCAGGGTCATCAGCACACTGTCGAGCCCTGCAAAATTCCCCACGCGCACGGTCATGGCATTGCGGCTGCGGACGAGCCCCACGGACGCGGGTTGGAATCCGAGGAATTTCCCATCCGCATTTCCCGGGCTCCAGTAGCCATCACCATCCTTGAGTTCTCCCTCGCGCATCGGTGCATCCTCCACCAGCGACCCGGGCAACAGGCCGTGCATGAAGGCCGTGGCATAGATGAAGGGTTTGATAGTGGAGCCGATGGGACGATTCCCCTGCAACGCGCGATTGAACCGGCTCTGCGGGTAGCTGCGACCACCCACGACCGCGAGAATGCCGCCCGTGCGGTTGTTCAACATGAGTACTCCACCCTGCAGATAGGGTGTATTGCTCGGCTCGCTTACACCATCCCAGGCGGCATCAAACTGCGCTTTTGTAGGATGCTTGTAACCCTTCTGCTTCTCTACTTCCGTGAGACGCTTTTCCAGGGACTGTTCCGCCGCCTTTTGCAGATCCAGATCCAACGTCGTGTGGACAATCAGACCGCCGTCTTCGATTTCTGACTCCTCCAGGATGAGCTCCAGATCACGGCGCACCGCCTCCATCGCATAGTTGTCCTGATTGCTGATGAGCGGCTGTGCCACCACGGCAATCTCCTCCTTCTTCGCAGCATCAGCCTCCTCCTGTGTGAGCATCTTTTTCACCACCATGCGTCCCAGCACGTCGTCGCGCTCGACGAGCGCTCCCTTCCAATTGCGGAAGGGCGAGAAACGGTTCGGACTGCGGATGATGCCCGCGAGCATAGCACCCTCCCCTGCCGTGAGCTGGGAGGCGCTCTTCCCAAAGTAGGCCTTCGAGGCGCGTTCGATGCCGTAGAGCCCGCTACCGAAGAAAATGCGGTTCACATACAGCTCGAGGATGTCGTCCTTCGTCTTTTCCGCCTCGATGCGGCGCGCCAGCATCACTTCCACCAGCTTGCGATGCAGGGTCTTTTCATTGAGCCCATCGAAGCTGTTGCGCGCGAGCTGCATGGTGATGGTGCTCGCGCCCTGCACCGTCTTCTTGTCCTTGAAATTCCGTACTGCGGCACGTGCCACCCCCACATAGTCCACTCCACCATGGTCATAGAAGCGGGCGTCTTCACGGGCCAGGAGGGCATCGATGAAATGCTTCGAGACCTGGGAAATCGGCACCACCACGCGGTTCTCGCCATGGAGCTTCCCAATTTCGCGCCCCTTCGTGTCCAGCACCACGGACCGCTCCTTCATCTCTCCCAGCTTGGTCAGATCATACTGCTTCGCCAGATTTCCATAAATGATGATCCCCACGGCCAGCCCTGCCAGACCCATGAAAAACAGGATCAGCAGCAGCGTGGTCAGGATGCGCAACCCGCGGCGACGGGGGCGTGGAGCAGATGGGAGAGGCAGATCGGACATGGATGGGTGCGGCAGATGCGGAGGGATCTTGTCAGAGCCTCATTTGGTGTGACAGAATGGAAATCATGAGAATGCCGCGCGAATTCATGATGAAATCGCGGTGAAACCGCCAAACGTGCGCATTTTCACCCCACCATGTCAGACACGCAACTCCCGCTCTCCGTTGTCACCCTGATTCAGCTCGCCCTCATGGAGGACGTGGGCCCCGGGGACGTGACCTCCAGGTACTTCGTGCCAGAGGATGCGACTTCCAGCGCCCGCATCTTTGCCAAGGAGGATGGCGTGACCGCTGGCATCGAGGTCGCCGCAGAGGTCTTCCGCCAGGTGGATGGACTCCTTTCCGTAAGGGTCGCAAAAGACGACTCCGAACCCTTCGGCAAGGGCGACACGCTGCTCCAGATTGCCGGCCCCACCCGGAGCATCCTCACGGCAGAGCGCACAGCCCTGAATTTCCTCCAGCGGCTCTGCGGGGTCGCCACCCAAACCCGGCGCTACGTGGAGACGGTGAAGCCGCATGCCACCAAGATCCTGGACACCCGGAAAACAACCCCCGGCTGGCGCTGGCTGGAGAAGCACGCCGTTGCCTGCGGCGGTGGCACCAATCACCGCATGGGCCTCTACGATATGGCCATGGTGAAGGACAACCACCTCCTGGCCGATGATGCCCAGGCAGACCTGCAAGCGGCCATTGACGCCGTAAAAAAAGACCATCCCAACATGCGGGTGGAACTGGAGGCGGACACCCTGGATCAGGTGAAACGTTTCCTCGAACTGCGCGGACTGGACGTCATCCTGCTGGACAACATGAGCACCGCAACCATGCGCGAAGCCGTGGAAATGGTGAAGGGCAAGGTGGAGCTGGAAGCCAGCGGCGGCGTGACCTTGGAGCGTATCGCGGAAATCGCCGCAACCGGAGTGGACTACATTTCCTCCGGCGCACTGACTCACTCGGTGCGTTCCGTGGACCTCTCATTGGAACTCAGTGGGGCGTAGGTGCGGGCACAAACAGAGGCCGGGGACATTCCCCGGCCTCTGTTTGTTCTTTCTTGTGAAGACGACGCAACTCGCGTCGTCGCTTCAGAACTTCAGCGTCGCGCTGATGCTCACGGTGTGGTTCTCCTCGTCGTGGCGACCGAGGTCCACGTTGTAGTAGATGTTGCCGTAGAATCGCGCCCCAATCTGAAACCCAATCCCAGCGCCGATGTAGATGCTGTCTTCATCAGGACCGGAAGTCTCATGGGTGAAGTCGGGGCCAAACCCGCTGTCCAGCGCCGAGGAAATCTCATCGCCATCCAGGAACTCGTGCTGCCAGAATGCACGCACTTCAGGGATGATGGCAAAACGCTCATTCACCTGCAGCGTGTAAGCAATACGTCCACCAAGATAGCTCCGCAGGCTCTCCATCTCCGCCTCATGGATGTGCAGGTTCAGCACTCCCGCGCCGGTTTCGTTGAACTCATCCAGCGACACCTTGTTGTACTGTAGGGTAAGTTGCGGGCCAAAGGTCCAGTTGCCCACCTTGTGGTCATAGCCAGCACCGAGACTGGTGAAGAACTCATCCCCATCCGGCTCACTGCTGGCCACACGGTTCAGGGTGGCCCACTGGATGGGACGCTCCATGTCGAAGCCCGTCTGACCACCACCAATGGCGGCATTGGCGTAGAATCCGTCGTAGTCCACCGTGGCGTAAGCGCCGAAGCGGACGCTTTCCACATCGATGTCACCTGCGAAATCGTAGTCGCCCCAACCCTCCTGATAACTGGCGAAGAGACCAACCGCGAGGTGCTCCGTGACCAGGTAGTCCGCGCCGACCAGGATGGTGCCTGACTCGAAATCCTCCCCAGGGACCAGACTCAGGCCGCCGCTGGAGAAAAGGCCGCTGCCCTGGACCCACGCACTCCAGCGCGCATCATCCGGCGCGGGAGCGATCTGTGGAGCCACGGCCTTGGCGCCCTTGCCTGACACGACCGGCACAGGTGTGGCAGGAACGTTGGCGATGCGATTGGCCAGCCTGCGGGCGCTGAGCTGCTGGTGCAGCATCTGGGTATGGCTCTGGGAGAGCTCTGTGGCAGTGCTCAGAGCCCCCTCAATGTAGGCAGGTCCAATGGCGGCAAAAGCCTGCGCGTACTGCTCTTCCTTGAGAAGGTCGAGTGCGAGGGTGACTCCACCGATATCGCCCGTCTCAATACCGATCCACTCATCAAGAGCAACCGCGAGGTTGTGCTCATTGCCGGTCCTGGCCACCAGGGTGTAGCTCGTGGGAGCCACAAGGAGCACGCCGACGCCGCCCTCATTGAGAAAGCGTCCACGGAAGCGATCCGGGTTTGGCATGTCGATGTCACTGAACTTGCCGGTGATGCGCCGCGCCACGAGGAAGGGAATCTGGTCGCCGTATTTGGGATGATAGCCGAGCGAGCGCACTTCGAGAGTGCCGGCGAGCTTCGCTGTGCCGCTGACGGCTAATACATCATGATGGGATGTATTGGCCACTTCGATCTCGAGTGTGCCGCTGGAGCGCTGCGTGTAGTTGCCGTGGATGGTGAGCGTGCCGATGGAGTTGCCCGGAGCGACAGTGCCGCTGTTGAAGACATTGCCGATGATGAGACCGGTGCCCTGAAGGATGCCGCCATGCGATACACCCACATGAGGTGACTGCAGGGTGCCATTCACCGCGAGGCTGCCGGACTGGATGAAGGTAGCAGCAGCGCTGGCGCTGGAGCGCAGATCAAGAAGGCCTCCGCCAGTTTTGAAGAACGACCCGTCGATGACCATAGGGGCAGCGATGGTGGCGCGGCCTGTGTTCACCTGGAGGGTCGCATCTCCCAAGGAGTAGAGCTTGTAACCGGAAGGCGACTCGATGCGATACCCGCTGACTTCAAAGACCAGCTTTTCAAAGGGAATGTCACTGCCCAGCATGACCGTGCCGGGTTGCGCGGTGAAAACGGTGCTTTCCCCAGCCCAAGGTCCGTTGATGAGTCCTTGCGCATTGGTCCAGTTGGTGGCTCCTGCCATCCAGACGCCACCACCGCCATCAATGCGACCGTTGCCCTGAAGATTGGAACCATCCCAGTACTGGACGTCGGTGAGTTGGAAGAGGAGGTTGACCTGGCCCGCAGTGGAAAGGTCTACGAAAAGGGCACCGGGATTGACCCCAGCAGGCAGGGTGTTGACGACGAGACCGTTGTTCGTGAGTGTGCCGCCGTAGTTGATGAGCCGGTAGGTACCGTGGTCAAAGCCGCCGGCATCGGTGATGTTGAGCAGGCCATCGAGCGTAAGGTTTCCTGTGACCTCCAAGAGATCATTGATGCCGCTGCCGACCACGTCGGGCATTCCGAGGTCGAACTCCAGCACGGTGTCAGGCCGCATCACCAGGCTTCCGATGGTGAGTGTGCCAATTCCATGGTAGCCCGGCGCCAGGGTGGCTGCGCTGTTGAAGGTCACGTTTCCGGAGATGAATCCCGTGCCTGCCAGAGTGCCGGCCTTGACCTGGAGATTCCCGGTGCCAGTGGCGCTTCCCGTGGAGTTGTTGGCGAAGAGGACGCCGGCATTGAGAGTCGTGTCACCGGTGTGCGTGTTCGCCCCGGTGAGCACCAGTGTACCCTGGCCATTTTTCTCCAAGCCACCTACACCCGTGAATGTGGCACTGATGATGACCTCGACATCGGTGTCTACAAGAACCTCCGAATTCACATTGGCGAGTGTGATCGTGCTGCTGTTGGAAGAACTGATCTCATAACCATCCGTGGCGAACTGCAGCCCCAGAACGGTGACATTCTCGGTCAGGTCCACCACGCCGGCCGTGCCTTTGAACACGGCGGTGAGGTTCTGCCAGTTTGTATTCCAGTTCCCGGATGCACTGGTCCAGTTCGTCTGGCTGGTGTTCCAGGTACCCGCGCCACCATCCACGGCATCGTTCTTCGAAGTATTCCCGCCATCCCAGAACTGCAGTCCATCAAAGTCCACGTTCAGCAGCACGGCATTGGTGGTCGTGGTGGTGTCCACGGTGAAGTTGTATCCCGCAGGACGCAGCGTGCCGAGGGTGAGGCCTGAGCCGCTCAAAGCGCCGGAATAAGAAATCAGGGTGTAGGTCCCTGCCTCAAGCCCCCCCGCGTCAGTGATATTCAGCTTTCCATCAAGCACAAGCGCACCGCCGACCACGAGGAGGTCGCTGTCCACACCGGCAGTGCCTGATGGAGAACCCAGTTCGAAATGCAGGATAGAAGCGCTGCTCAAGCTAAGACCACCACCGATGGTGAGCTTGCCCGGACTGGAGCCGGGGGCGAGGATGCCATCCGTGACCGTGACGCTTCCGCCAACGGTCCCTGAGCCGCCGAGAGTGCCACCGGTTTTCACCGCGAAGTCACCTGCGCCGAGAGTGACCTCCACCAGCAAGGCACCGCCACTCACGGTGGTCCCGCCGGTGTGGCTGAGGACTTCATCGAGCGTCCAGGTTCCGCCGACGACCGTGAGTGCTCCTGAGAGCGATGTAGTACCTGTCACAGCAGCAGAGTAGTCCTGAGTGTCCGTGCTGGTGCCGGTGAGTACCAGGCTGGCTCCAAGGCTGGTACCCATATTCAGGTTGCCATTGAGAGTGCTGCCAGTGTGCAGGGTGACCGTGTTGGCTTCGCTGGCCAGCTGGATGTTGCCGTTGATGATGCCGCCATCCTCGTTCTCCACGGAGACGGCTCCGGTGTCAGAGTAGATTGCGAATCCGTCAGCGCTGCCATTTCCACCGCTGAGGCCTCCGCTGACTGTTCCACTGTTCACCAGTGAGGCGTTGTTCCCTAAAATCACGGCAGAAGCATGGTAGACAAAAGGGAACTGCTGATTCAACCCCACGCCACCAAGACCGCCACTGATGGTGCCAGTGTTGGTCAGGGTTCCTCCACCGCTGAGCATGACGCCGATGCCCCCGGGACCATCTTGTACACCACCGTCTTCCAAACCGCCTGTGCCGCCGGAGATTGTCCCCGCATTCGCTACCGTACCGCCTCCGGTGAAGCTGACGCCCCTGCCACCAGCACCTCCATAAAACAGACCAGGCCCCCCTTGGCCACCCATGATGATGCCGCTGTTGTACAGAGACGCGGCGCCCCCGGACACGACGCCGTAAGCGCCTTCGTTGCCACTGCCTCCACTGTTACTGCCGATCCCGCCAGTGACAGTTGCATTGATCGCCACGTTGAAGGCCGTGTTCGCGCTCAAGGTGACGACGGGCCGTCCGGACCAATACGACTCAACCACCAGTGCAGCCGGGTTGGTGCCATTGCCCAAGGTGAGAGTTCCCTGCTCCACGGTAGTGCCACCCAGGAAAGTACTCACTGCGGTAAGGGTGAGTGTGCCGGTGCCCTGTTTCACCAGGAATCCGAGTTGTCCGGGGGCATCCTGGAGCACTGAGCGGATGGTGACATTGAAACCATTCGTATCAATGTAGGCGCCGCCGTTGGCAATCTGCACATTCCCAGTATCGAAGCCGTTGATGAAACTGGTATTATTGGCTGAGGCTCGAAGGATACCACCATTGAATGTCATCTTCGCACCACTGGGATTAAATCCCGTGGAGATAGACTTGGTCAGCAACACCCCGCGACTGGTCGCATCTCCGCGGAGAACAATAGTGCCCGAGCCGTCAGTCATGTGGGCCATCACAATGCCATTCTGGGCCTCCACCACCCCCTTGCCGGAAATGTCCAGCGTCCCCGTGCCGGAATATCCCAAAGTGAGAGTGTCGCTGATGGTCCACTTGCCTCCACTAACCTCCACGGTACCCTTGGAACCGAAGCCAGAACCGATGCGGGAGTCGGCGCTGATGACCTCTCCCGTTCCCGAGAGGAGCAACTTGCCCGTTCCGCCAGCACCCACGTCGAGCGAGGTACTCGTCCACTTGCCTCCGCTGATCTCGACCGTGCCGTTGCCAGTGCCCTCGCTGCCGACAAAAGCATATTCGGAGATGACCTCGCCTGCGCCGGAAATTTTCAGTGTCCCCTTCCCGTTCTCGCCTATGCCAAGGAAGATGCTCTCCCATCTACCGGCACCGAGGACTTCGACCGTCCCTATGTTGGCGGCAATATAGCCGAGATAGACATTGTTGGACAGCGCTCCAGAACTGGCAATCTGCGCCGTGCCTCCATTGTTGATGTAGACGTTCGACGAGGCGCCCGGCACAACCGAGGTATTCCAGTTGCTGCCCGTGAACCAATTGCCCGTGCCCGCAGTCCACACTTGGGCCGACAACGGGCCTGTGACGGATAGCAAGGCCAGAGAAGTGCAGAACGCGGAGAAGAGAGCACGGCAAGCACAACGAGAGACGCGCAATGCGCGTTGGAATGCATTCATTAGGGAGGAATGTTTGGGGGGATGACGGCCCTCCTTCTGAACGTTTTTTCACGACGCGAAAGCGGAATTCGACAATCGGCAATAGCGTTCGATAATCGACAACTTCTCCCCCCATGAAGAGCCTGTCCCCCAACGGTTCGCCGAAATATTCGCCCGAAATTGCAAGCAAACGCGCGGCCAAACCAAAAAGCGAGTCCTCCACCGAGGAACACTCTGTCTGGAAGCTGCTGGCAATGGCCGCAACCGCCGCAAATCCGATAACAGCGCTGAACAGCTCACTCGCCATCCTGGGACCGCTCTATCGCGCGGACCGCGCCTGGCTCGGTCGCTACAATGAAGGGTTGACGCATTTCTGGGGTGTCAGCGACTGGGTGGCACCGGGCGTGATATCTCATGTTCACGAGATGCAGGGCGTCTCCGTGGATGTGATCGTGGATGCGCACCGAAAGTTTTTACGGCGAGAAAGAGTGGAGATTCCTGATGTGGAACGGCTGCCACGCCAGAGCCGCAGCCTGCAGGCAGAACTGCGGCGTGAAGGCGTCCGCTCCACTCTCTCCGCTGGGCTGGTGAGGGATGGGACACTGATTGGCTTCTTCGGTTTTGATCATGTGCGGGAACTGGCCGCCTGGACCGCTGCAGACCTGGATCGGATCTCTGCTCTGGGGGACTTCCTCGCGGCGCTGCTGCACCGGAGCCTGAGCGAAGCACCTCCCGCGGACCTGCCGTCGACAACACCTGGCTCCATCTTTGTCACCGAGCGGAATGGCCTGCGTGCGCTCTCCATCGAAGAGGTGTTTTTCATCAAGGCGGATGGCGACTACAGCCATGTGCAATTGGGAAACGGGCAAAGCTACTACGAGCGGCGCAGCCTGCGGACGTGGATCGCACAACTGCCTCGCGAACGTTTCCTGCGGGTGCATCAGAGCTACCTGGTGAATGGCAATCGCATCGCACAACTGGAGCGCGGCGCCAATTGGACACTGACCCTGCAAGAAGTGCCGGAGCCCATTCCGGTGGGTCGCGCGTACCGTCACGCCGTGCGGTTGCATCTCGGATTTTGAGCGGGAACTCTGCCGAGTTGCTTGCCGCGCGGGCGGGATGATGTTTCATCCCTGACATGCTCCACGCGCGCGATCTGAAGTTTGCCTACGCCTCCGGTGGGTTCCGCCTGCGTGTGCCGGAGCTTCGGGTGGCAGAAGGCGAGACCGTGGCGCTGAGTGGACCCAGTGGCACGGGCAAGACCACGCTGCTGAAACTGCTCGCGGGCATCCTTCCCATCCAGGAGGGAGCACTGACCTTGCAATCGCAGGACGTGACAAAGGCCATACCCTCGGCACGGCGTGCGTTGCGCCGCCAGCAGATGGGGCTCGTGTTCCAGGACTTTGCCCTGCTCGACTATCTCACGGTGCGCGACAACGTGCTGCTGCCCCTGCGTCTCGCGGGCGAACTTACTCCTGCGCATGAAGAGCGGGCACACGAGCTGATTGAGCGCCTCGACTTGAAGTCGCACTGGATGCATCTCGCGGGAGAGCTTTCGCAAGGCGAACGCCAGCGGGTGGCCGTGGCTCGCGCTTTGGTGCACGAGCCTCGTCTGGTCCTGGCGGATGAACCCACCTCAGCCCTGGATCCAAGACGTAGCGCCGTGGTGATGGATCTCCTGATATACCATGTGAAGACGAAGCAGGCCGCGCTCATCATGGTGTCCCACGATGCCGCACTCATGGCTACGCTGGATCGCACCGTGAACGTGGAGGCATGGACATCATGAGTGCAGCCGGAAGTCTCCACCTCGCCTGGCGGTACATCGCGCACCACCGGGTGCGCACCCTGCTGTTGGCGCTCGCGCTGGGACTCACGCTGGCTCTGCCACTCGCGGTCCGCACGCTGCTGCGCATCGCCCAGCAGGAATGGCGCGCCCGGGCTCAGGCCACGCCGCTGGTGCTGGGCGCGAAGGGCAGCGCACTCGAACTCACCCTGAATGCGCTGTACTTTCGCAGGCAGGGCGTAGATACGATTCCAGCGAAAAGCACCCGCCTGGTCCGCGATACCAGCCTCGGCCAGGCCATCCCGCTGCATGTGCGTTTTCATTCGCAGGAGTCACCCATCGTGGGAACCTCACTGGACTATTTTGGTTTCCGTGGGCTGCAGCTCGCGGAGGGGCACACCTTGGGTCGCCTGGGTGATTGTGTGGTCGGCGCAGAAGTCGCGCGGAAGCGGAATCTGAAGCCGGGCAGTTATGTGATGTCTTCTCCGGAACAGGTTTTCGATCTGGCGGGTGTGTATCCGCTGAACATGCGTGTCACCGGCATCCTCGCGGAGAATCACACCGCGGATGACCAGGCCATCTTTGTAGATGTGAAGACCGCGTGGCTCATCGAAGGCATCGCACACGGCCATGAGGATCTGGTGAAAACCGCGGACGCCACGCAGATTCAGGAAAAGCAGGAGGGCAATGTCGTTGGCAGCAAGGCCGTGCGCATGTACGCCGAGGTCACCGATGCGAACATTGGCGGATTTCACTTCCACGGTGACTCCGACACCTATTCCATCAGCGGTGTGCTGGTGGTGCCAAAGGATGCCAAGTCGCAAGCGCTGCTGTTGGGCAAGTTCCAGAATGGTGGTGAGCAGCAAACGCTTCAACTCGTGCAGCCACCTCAAGAGATGGATGCTTTGCTCGCGACGCTGGTGCAAGCAGAGCGATTCGCCCTCTTGCTGCTTCTGTTGCTGGGAGTTGCCGTGGTGCTCATCGTCATCCTGGTCTTCGCCTTGTCCTTCCGCTTGCGACGTCGTGAATTCGCAACCTTGGAAGACATCGGCATCAGCCGCAGCACCATTGCGCTGGTAAAGACATGCGAGATCCTGCTCGTGAGTGCCGCATCACTTGCCATCGTGGCCATCACCCTGTGGCTTGTGCAGCACTATGGTGCAGTGATGGTGCGAGCGGGTGTGCAGTGAGCACTACCAGGAGTTGATTACTTCTTCGGCAATTCCTGCTGCACCACCCCTGCGAGCAAGTGGGCTTTTTCCTTCAGGTCCTTCACCTCATCCAGCGTGAAGGCCTTGCCTTCCGGCACGTCGAGAATCGGGATCATGGCTTCCAGGCCGTCATGCAAGGTCTGTATGGCAGGCTGGGCCTGGATGTCCGGATGCAATGACTCCAGGCTGTTGAGGAAATACTCCACCACATCGGACCGCCCAAGCGCACGGCTCTTGTCTTCGGAATAGTTCGCGGCCACGGCTTCGGTGGCGATTTCAAAGGCACGGAGCCAGCCGCCCAATGCGATCAGGTGGGCCACATCCGAATCACGAAGCTGCACCATCTCGCCTTCCACGTCCGCCTGGGTGGAAGCCAGCTCGGCGCGGAGCTTGTCCCAGTCGCCTTTGAGGCTGTTTTCCAGCAGGCTCTGGCTGTGCTTGTTGATGCGCAGGCCGGCACCGAGGGCCTTGGCATATTTCAGAATGGCCCGGCCTACGTTCTCCATCTCCTCGATCTTCTCGCACTGCACGACCAGGAACCCATCACCAATCAGGGTGCCAAGTCCGAGGGCCAGCAGGACACGATCACTGGGGGCCTTTTCCGAGATGGGGCGCTTCAATTGATCATAGGGAAGCGTGCCCAAAGCATCGAGCGAGTCGAATACCTTCCGGATGCTTGGCGTGGTGAAATCATTGACGCCAAACTCCTCACGCACGTGCTCATCCCCCACCAGCCCCTCCGGGACCTTGGGTTTGTCCTCTTTGGACTTGGCGGACTTGCCGGTCTTTTCCTGGGCACCGGCGGTGACACCGAGGGAGAGAACAAGGACCGGGAGCAGGAGCGCGCGGAGAATTGCGGAGGACGAAAAGCGCATGAGCGGAAACTGGCGGAAGGGAAAACCGTTCGGAAATGTTAAACGCGTTCCAGGGGAAATTCCAGCAACGAATGGCCTGAGCCGCGCATACGACCGGGTGGCATTGAAGGGGTGAAATCTTGCATACTTCCTGCTTTTCCCCTTGCCTCAGAGGGATTTGTTGCACCTGAAATGCCGCTTGACGGTGCATTGGGCGTGTCCATGCTACCTCCCACCTTTTTCCTGCCTTCTAAAATAATATGTCTGATTGGAATGTGACGCTCTGGCTCGCCTGCTACGCGGCGGTCTTTGCCGGTCTGAGCGTGTTCGGCGCCCACCGCCTGCGCATTCTCTGGTTGTACGCCCGCCATCGGAAGGAAGAGCCAAAACCCCTGAAAAAATTTGAAGAGCTGCCACTCGTCACGGTGCAGCTCCCGCTCTTCAATGAGATGCACGTGGTCGAGCGCCTGCTGGGTGCCGTCTCCCGGCTCGATTACCCGAAGGACAAGCTTCAGATACAGATCCTTGATGACTCCACGGATGAGACCGTGACCGTGTGTGAGGAAGCCGCAGAGCAGCTTCGCAAACAGGGCTTCGACGTCGAGTACCGCCACCGCACGGACCGCACAGGGTTCAAGGCCGGTGCTCTCGAAGCCGCCTCGCCGACCGCCAAGGGAGACTACCTTTTGATTTTCGACGCGGACTTCGTCCCCCAACCGGAACTGGTAAAAGAGCTCATCCATCACTTCACGGATCCTAAGGTGGGCATGGTACAGGCGCGCTGGGGTCACCTGAACGAAAAGGAAAGCCTCCTCACCCGTCTACAGGCCATGATGCTGGATGGCCACCTCGTGCTGGAACAAGCCGGACGCAGCCGCAGCGGACACTTCTTCAATTTCAACGGTACTGCCGGCATGTGGCGCAAGCAGTGCATCGCGGATGCTGGTGGCTGGGAACACGACACCCTGACTGAGGACATGGACCTCAGCTACCGCGCCCAGATGAAGGGCTGGCGCTTCGTGTACCTGAAGGATGTGGTCGTTCCCGCGGAACTGCCCCCGGACATGGATGGCTTCAAGAGCCAGCAGCATCGCTGGACGAAGGGCTCCATCCAAGTGTGCAAAAAGATGTTCAAGAAGGTGTGGACCAGCGAGGAGCCTCTTGGCATCAAGATCGAAGCCACCGCCCACCTCGGCGCGAACTTCGCCTACCTGCTCATGTTCGGCGTGCTCGTCCTGGTGTATCCCGCAAATTTCGTCTTCCAGACCACGTGGATGAAGACGGTCTTGCTGGACATCCCGGTGTTCCTCTTCGCAAGCCTTTCCGTCATCGTGTTCTACCTGACCGCCCAGGGCGCCCAGCGTCCTTGGGGCTGGGTCCGTGCACTCCCCTACCTCCCTCTGCTGCTGGCCTTGGGCATCGGCATGAGCATCAACAACGGCAAGGCCGTCCTGGAGGCTCTGTTCAATCGTGAGTCGGAGTTCGTCCGCACACCAAAGTACGGCGAGCAGACCGCCCCCAAGCGCCGACGCAGCAAGTACAAGGCGGCCCGTTCCATCACCTTCTGGCTGGAGGTCGCCCTGGCGCTTTACTTCTCCTGGCTGGTGTTCGCGGCCCTCAGCAAAGGTCAGTGGCTCAGCGTCCCCTTCCTGGCCATGTTCCAGTTTGGTTTCCTGTACGTCGTGCTTGGCAGCGTGAGCAAGTGGGTGAGCTTTCCCTCCTGGACGCTCCCCCCGACGCCGCCCGAGGAACCGACCTCGGACTCGGATCCGGCCATTGCATGATGCAATTTTGAGAAAAAGTTGCCTTTCCGGGCTGGAAAAATCCAACGGAAGGGCACCTTTTATGTCTCCTACCCGCCCAACGGCATGAAATCCGCTAGGAAGTGGGTTATATTTTTTGCGTCATGCCGATCTGACAGTTGCAGGAATGCTTAAGATTTGTTAATTTATAATGTCCAGCCACGATTCCACCGTGAACCGCGCCGCCTCGCACATCCATCGTCTGGTGACTGCCCTGAAATGTGGCGCGCTGGCTGGCTCAGCAGCCCTCCTCAGCCACTGCGCTGGCAGCCCGAGCCCGGCCAAGCATGCGGACGTTGTGGTGAGCGTGAAGGACCAGAAGCTGGCCGTGTACAACAAGGACGGCAAGGTGACCAAGACGTATCCGGTCTCCACTTCCAAGTTTGGGGTCAATGACAAGCCCGGAAAGTATGGCACACCGTTGGGCGCCCATGAAGTGGTGGCCAAGATTGGCCATGGAGCGCCTCCCGGAGCCGTCTTCAAGAGCCGCCACTGGACGGGTGAAGTGCTCAAGCCCAACGCTCCCGGTCGCGACCCCATTGTTTCCCGCATCCTCTGGCTGCGTGGCCTGGAAAAGCAGAACCAGAACGCCTACGCCCGCTGCATCTACATCCACGGCACCGCCGAGGAAGTGAACATCGGCAAGCCCGTCAGTTACGGCTGTGTCCGCATGAAGTCGAACGACGTGATCGATCTGTTCGGCCGCCTGCCGATTGGTTCCCGGGTGACGGTGGTAACGACTGGCCTGCCCAAGCATGTGCCCACCCTGCCCACCGCTGTGCCGGTTTCGACCCCTGCCGGCGAACGCCCCCCAATTTTGCTGACCCCGCCCAAGCAGGTTGAGGAAGAAGGACCACTGCTCGCGGAAAATACGAAGACGCCCGGCTCGGCCTCCACCGAACATGCGTCCCCCACCCGCGCACCCGCTCCCACGAAGCGCCGCACCACCACAGTGTCCACCGATTCTCCGACGGCCACGGCTGAAGCAACGCCCCCGAAGCGTCACGTGCAGCATTTCAAGTCGGACGAGAAGGTGTTGTACTCGGCACCTGCGGCGTCTGTGGACGGTCCCGGAGTGATTTTGCGCTCCAAGCGCAGCGCTTCGCAGAATCTGAATTGAGCCCGGCGCAGTCCGGGGCTTTGAGAAGATCCTTTGCTGCCTGTCGGCTACCGGTAGATGCGCACCATGCCCCCTGCGTCCAGCACGGCCATGGAGTCCACGGACCAGGGCGCATAGTCCACGATGAGCCCGAGCGGATCGATGCTCCCAATTTCCTTGAGGTCCGCCACCCCGGCGAGGATCTTCGCTCCCCGCTCGCTGCCGACGAGAATCCGGCCATCCCCGAAAAAGGCGCCGAAATTCTGGTTCCCCCCGCGACTGCCCAGCGTGATCTCTTCCACCACTCTCGGCGTGATCAGCTTCACTTCGGCAGACGTTGAGACCAGCACTCCCGGCGTGTGTGTATGTGGCGAAGCCACAAGCCTGTGAATTGGCGCCTGCAGATCCATCTCCGCAACGATCTTCCCTTGCGCCACATACACCATCGCGCTGCCAGCCGAGATCCAGATATGCTCCCCATGGGTCACCATGTGCACGCCTTCCGGCATCTCGCCCTGGGATATCCCCAAGGCATAGGTCCGCCGGAGTTTCCCCTCCAGAGTGGAATGTGAGAGATCAATCGTACCCTGCTCCCGCGCATGGAGAATCCACACCCCATCGGGTGTGGGACACATCGCGATCACTGCCGGAGGCATCCATCCGAGCCTCGAAATCAATGGTTCAGGGCTTGTAGGAGGGTGACGAAAATCTTCCAATCGGGCACAGCCGTAAAACGTTCCCTGCTCACCCCGGGAAAATGGCAACCAGGCGGTGGAACCCCGGAGAAGATGCGCTTGCAGGTGAGAAGTCGAGTGCCGGCTTGTGCACGGAGTGAGCTTCCCCACAGTAGTATCGCGCGTCCCCAGCATCCAAAATTCCTGGACAGACCTGCGATGCGCCCCCCGAACCAGCCAGGAATCCCCCGAAGTATGGAAGCGATGCCACTCGACATCCTCGTCCTTCGGCAGGGACCATTGCTGCACCTTGGTGAGGGAGACTGGAGCCTTTGTGGAGCTCTGCGGTTTGATGACCGCACGCGGCTCGTGGAAGCGCGATTCGGCGTACCGAATGGCATCGCGGCGGAGCAGGAGATCTGAGGCCTCCATCTTCTGCAGGACCTCGGCGAACGCATGCGCATCACCTGGAGCGCACGACCTCAATGCGTAACCGATGGCGGTGATATTCACGCTGCTGAGCCGCTCACGCACGCGCGGGTCTGTCTGCTTCTCGCGAATGATGTGCAGCGCACGAGCCATTTCCAGGGGCGGATGAATGTGGTTCCGGGTTTCATCGAGCCGCATCGCAAGCGCCAGGGCGTCATCATGCGCACCGAGACGATGCAGATACTCAAAGTGCGTCTCCAGACACGCCCGAGCCTGAGCGGAGCCAGGCCATCCGCTGGCCAACACAGCGAGGGCGAGCCCCGGCTGGTTCAGCTTTTCATAGAGGATGCGGGCATCATGAAGACGATCGCTGCTGCCCGACAGAGCCCGGCGAAAAGCTTCCACAGCATCGTGCTCGCGTCCGAGTAATCGCAGAAGATCGCCGCACTTCTCATGGCGCTCAAGGTCGGCGTACAGCAACACCGCCTCCGCCAGCAGTCCGCCGTCCTCCAGGCATTTGGCGGCGAGATGTTTGTTCTGCAGTTTCTCCTCGTAGATCTTCGCGGCCTCCTGAAATCGTTTCCCGCGTACCAAAGCGCCGGCAGCAGCATGCCAGTCCCCCAGCAGATGGGCGAAGATGTAGGCCGCGCGATCAAAATTGCCCACCGCCAGTTCGCGATTGGCAAGGTCGAGGTATTTCTGTCGCAGCTTCCACTGCGTGTCCGCGGAGACATTCCAGAAGTCCGCCGCCCCCCCGCCACCGCGCATGCCAAAACCAAAGGTGGGATTGCGCTCGGACAACCTTCCTGATGGTGGAGCGATGCCACGCCCTCTTTCACCTCCACCAAGGGGAAGTGCATAGCGCAACCCCTTATCCGGGTCACTCTCCAGCATGTTGAGCAACCTCTGGACCGCGCCCTCACGTTGACGCTGGAGTTTGGCGAGTTGCTCCGCAGACCAGCTCTGAAGCTTGTTCCAGAGAGGCGAACGCTGTTTGCCTTCATGGCCTGTCTTGCCGCCTGATCCAGAGGAGGAGTCGGCGTTCTTGCCATCACCTCCAGCGTCGCTGCCCCCTCCCAGCTTGGAGATGCCGGACATGATCCAACTCCCGAAGGTGCCAATGGCATTACCCAACGTGTCCTTGACCCACGCGCCCTTGCCCGAGTCACGTTGCAAGTCCTTGGGATCCGAAGAGCCGATGTCTTCCGAGGCTTCGCCAAAGAGTCCGCTCACATCCTCCGACAGTGCAAGCGTGATATGAAGAAGCTCGGGCAGAGGAGTCCTTCCATGCACGGCATGCATCCACGAGGTCGAACGCGGCAGCGGAGGAACGACGAGAACTTCAGGCTGGATGGCATCCGACTCCTCGAATGCGATGAGCCCAATCGAAGGATGAAAAAAATAATAGTCGTACTGCAACAACCTCCGCGCCTCCTCAGGAGCCAGCTGGGGATCCAACTGCATCGGGAGCGGTACAGCCACGCAGCCATGCTCCACCGCAGCGGGTTGCACACGTGGACCAAACTGCGCCGGCGCGCTGCTGACTGTGGCGGGCATCAACAGCAAGCCACCGGGCTCCAGGTCTTCCGAGGATCCCGGGACGATGAAGAACTTCATGCCGGCATGCCGCGCCATCTCCTCCAGCCAGGCCGCGATGTCGCTACCCGGCAGGAAGCCGGCACGCGGCACCCGTGGTGCCGTGGCAGGGATCATTCGGAGTGGAAGGGAGACTGGCATGACGCAGATGGTCAGGAAGAGGGGTGCAAGGGTTCTCCAGTTTGTCGGGAGGCAGCGACCGAAGATGCCGACTGCGAATGCAAACGGGCCGGCAACGCCCGCAGCAACAGCCGGCTGAGCGACGTCAAAGCCGCGAGCGATCCGGATGCTCCATCACCAAACCTCTCAAGCGTGCCCGATGACCAGGCGGTCGTGGTTCCTTTCAACACCATCACACTCAGCTCCACTCCGGATTTCCCATCGACCACATGCAGGAACCCGCGCGGATCGTACACAATGCGGCGTCCATCCTCGAACTCCGCCTGAGCCAGGGTGAAGCCACGCCACTGTGACACCTTGAATCGCTCCAAGGGACGAAGCTCCACATCTGGATTGCTGGTTCCACGCCAGCACGGCGAACGATCCGGAGTAACATCCAGTCGATAAACACCACCACTCTGCTTCCGAAAATACAGCCCGCCTTCTTTTCCGAAGCCTGCCTCGCACAAGGTGGTGTGACGGGAACCTGTGCTATGTCCCTGAAGTTTGCTGGACGCGAGCTTCTCGGGAAGAGGCACGGGGCGTGGATCTTCACGAAAATCAACACCATCGAACCAGTGCTGTCGAGGGTAGGGACCGCGATAGGACTGGAGCAGAAAGCCCGTCGTTGTCGAAAACGCATCACAACCGTGGGTATGATACACCACCAGCGCATCTGATTGCAGGGAGGCACCGGCAATCAGGTGGGGGGAAAAGTTCCCGGTGCACATGTAGGAAGCTTTTCGTCCATGGACGTCACATACGAGCAGATCACAGGTTGAGAACCTCCCAAACGCGAGTGCCACCGTGCCAGGTTCAGCACCGTCCACTATCATGGCACGTTCCGCGTGGGCCTCTGGCGCATAGGGACACAGCACACGCCCCGCTGGCCCATATGCCTGGACATACCAGTAACAGACGCACCTTTCTGGGGTTATCCCTATGTGTCCCGCCTGCGGCAGCTCAAACACAGGGAGACCGCTGGAGAACACGGGATACAAAAGAGGCCACGGAAGATGACTGTAGAAGGCTGGCAGCCGGGCATCTTCATCGATCAGATCCCGGGAGGGACGTCGCTCCGACGCCCCTTGCAACAGCGCATCCAAATCGACCAGGACCTGGGCAAGCGTACGCGCTCCCGCAACCGTATGGCGGGCCATCATGAGCTGACCTCGCCTGTCCACCTGGATGGAATGTAGCAAACACGAGGCGGCAAGCTGTTGCCACGCATGCTCACGCACAAGCCGCGCCATGGCGTCCGGATGAGACACGAGAAATACCTCCTCGCCCGGCGCGAAGACCGCATTCTCCTGCTGCACAAAGTCCGTCAACGCCTCCGCCGGATAGGGAGTGGGCTCCAGTCGAGTGAGCTGAGTACGCACGTCCTCGATAGTACGCAGAGGTGCGGGCACGAACGCATCCCTCACCAAAGTGTAGACCTCAACCCCTTGCTCTTCCTGAGGTCCAGCTCTCCCCTTCAGATGTTGCAACGCCAGCGCCGTGCCCAGGGCAAAGAGTCTTGGTTTGCCCCACAGGTGAATCCCGGTATCCAGCAGGATCTTCCGCTTTGGGGGCGGATCACCGGGCGGGGATTCACGTCGTGTGTAGAGAGCCTCTCCCTGAGCCAGACGCGTGGCGAAGGTCAGTTCGTCCCACGCAAGCTCCGTAAGCAGCAGGCGATCGGGCTCACCACGATTGGTAATGTCTGATACCCCACCCACCGGAAGATCATCCTGCTGCCAGACCGGCTTTGGCACGTGGAGGATGGCGGAGAGACGCCGTGCCACGCCTGCCACTTGTGCCAGTTGTCCGCCTTCCTCTTCGAGCGCCAGGAGCAGGTCATCCGGCACTTCAATTGGGGGCGGGTCCTGGGCCTTCTCCTCCAGCGGCAACGGCATCTGGTCGTTGAGACTGGCATCGAGACCTGTGCGGAGGCGATTCTCCAACTGGCCGGGAGGAAGTCGATCAAATGCCTTCGCCAGCGCACTCAAATCGCGCAGCAAACGTGCCTGACCATTGATGTCCGGTGCTCGCTGCATGAACGGCTCAAGGCTGGGAGTCGACTTGAATTCATCCAGAATATCCCGGGAGAGATCGGCAGGCAGGCGGTTGAACGCACCCTCAAAAATCGTGCGCACCAGCAACCGTTTCGCGGCGCCATTCTTCAAGTCATTGGGGAGCTTGCTGATGGCATCCAGCCCACGCGCGGCATGCATCCAGAGGCTGGCCAAGGTGGCAGGCAGAGGCTCTCCGGACTTCCACACATCGCATGCATGCTGGAGTTCGGTATGGATGACCACACCGTCCCACACGGTCTGCGCGGCAGCGTTCACCAGCACCACAGCACCGAGCGGGGGCAATCCCTCCGGAGCGAGAGCCTCCAGCAGATCCACCATCGTGTCCCGCGAGCCGAGGAAATTCCCGAGAACGCTCCCCATGGCCGAACGAAACTCCCCATGCCACGTCCAAAAATGCCCGGGCGGCGCGCAGAAGTAACCCAATGTCGCTTTGCCGTGCATCAAAAGGCGTCGCTGGATTGTGTGGAGTAGCGTAGCGCGGACCGGGAGGCCTCGACAAAAGCCTCATCCGTGAGCACTTCCACGGACGCATCCTCATAGACGAGTGCGAGCGCGGTTGACGAGAGCTTCAACGAAACGGCCACGAGCGCCGGGGTAATGCCTCGCGGCAACTCCCAACCTGCAGGCATCGCCACACCATTCTCAATATACCATAATACACCAGGGAGTGACGGCAGCACCGCGCCACGCACACAGGCGCGGCCATCATCGGACTTCGCGAATTGCAATGACTTCAGCCGGACGGCAGGTGCTGAGAGAACCCAATCACGGAACCGTGGAAAGGACAGGGTGAGCAACGCCGGCTCGCGGAATTCCCGGGACGGCACCAGCGCCCAAGGCAGCGGCGCCACGGATTGCGCGGGCAAGGCGGACGCGGGCGGACGCACCTTGAGAAAATCCGACAACGCGAGCCAATGCGCTTCGGGCATGCGTCGAACCGGCACGCGCTCTCCCTCCCGCGTCAGGCGACCGTTCGTATCCGCGGTGAAACGCTCCAGCGCGGGAACCAGCTTCCAGTTTCCGTGATGCGCACCGCCCCGGACCCAGAGGTACCCCTCCGCTTCGCACACCTCAAAACCCGGCAATGTGCGCCACCGGCCCAGCCAGGCGGCGTCATTCGCGGAGAGCATCGCAACCAGGATCCTGTCGTACACGGGGCTCATCTCATGCACCTGCCTTCCTCCAGAGCGCCTCTACCTTCTCCTGAAGGGAATTCCGCGCCTCCGCCTGTTGCACCCATGGCACGCGCGCAGCCAGTGCCGCGAGCTGATCTTTTGCCACGCCAGGAACTGCCGCCTCCCAACCGGCATCAAGGGCATCCAGGTCTCTCGCAAGCGCCTGGGGATCCGGAGCAGCGGCGCCGTAGGCCTGCGGATGGTCCGTAGCGGAGGGCTCGGCCTTCGCCAGCGTCTCCTGCACGATGGAGGAAAGCAGTTCCCGCTGTTCCTCTCGATCCCAGATGCAACGCATGACCCAGAGGTCTGAAACTTGGGCTGCCATGCGCCCGCACATGAGGGCGCTCGCGGCGATGACCCGCTGCAGTTTCACCGCACGGCGATCAGAAACATCGATACCACCCGCACGCAGTCGTGCCACGAGGGCAAGGTAAGCCGGCCTCACCGGCTGGAGATCCACCAGCGGCAGGGCTTCCTGAAGCGCGCGGATGTCATTGGCGCCCAGACCACAGGACGGCACGACTCCACGGCGGCTCTTTTCGATTTCCCAGCCTGCTTCAATCACGGCGCCCAGCGCTTCACCGGGGACATAACCGCAGTGCACACGCAGCAGGAAACGATCAAAGAGCGCACGCAGAGCTTCCTCCTCGGGCAGGTGGTTGCTGGCACCCACGACCATGAGGGCGGGAAGTTTGCGCGTCTCGCGGCCACGGCGGAACACACGTTCATTCAACACCAGCAGCAGGCTGTTGAGGATGGCGCTGTTGGCGTTGAGGATCTCATCAAGGAACACGAAGTCGGCCTCAGGAAGCATGCCATCGGTATTCGTGACGAGGTCGCCCTCGCGAAGCCGGCGGATGTCGAAGGGGCCAAACAACTCACTCGGCTCGGTGAAGCGCGTCAGGAGGTAGTCATACGAGCGAGCCTCCAAGCGGCGAGCGACTTCATGAACGAGCGCACTCTTGGCCGTACCGGGAGGACCGTGCAGGAAGAGATTCTCGCCACCGACGAGGGCGACGCCCATGACATCGATGACTTCGTCTTTGCCCACGAAGAGGCTCTTGAGGGGACGCAGAAGATGCTCGGAAAGTCGGTTCGCAACGGCGGTGGGTTCCATGAGATGAGGAGAGGGGCGAAATACAAAACATGGGCTGGGCTGCGGTCAGGCAGTGGCGGCAAGGGCCAGTCGAGGGGCCAGAGTGGAATGCGAACCCAGCGCGTCACGCACCGCAGCTTTCACTTCCGGATCCGTCAATCGCGATGCGTCCTGGCGCTCGATGACCCGATCGATGTAGAGCTGCCAGAGCCCTTGGTGACCTTTCAAGATGGTGAGGTCGACCGGCAGCGGCAGTTCGCCCATGCCAACTGAGGACAAGGGGAAACGCATTCCAAACGCGGGCATGCCGACCAAGAGGGGGTCCTCGGAGCTGAGGGACTTCGCCCACTGCTGAAGGGCCGGAAGGTGCCGCAACACAACGTCTGCAGAAAGCATCTCTGCTGCATTGGCCGGAGCGGTCGGGGTGAGGGAGAAGATGGCTTCCACCTCGTCTGCTGACAGGGCGCGATCCACGAGAGCATGGCAGAGGCGGTAAAGGCAACGCAACGCCTCAAGCGCCATCCCCGGCTGGAATTCCGGAGCCGCCGAGTCATCGATCCATTCATCGATGGCCACCTGATAGGCTTCGTGCAGAAGCATCACGGCCTGAGGATCATCTGGAGTCAGGTCGACCTTTCGCCTGACCACCACCTTCCCGGTGGAAAACAATCCGGAGGCAAACTCAGCAAGCGGGGAGGCTGTACCGGGGGGCACCATGAATAAAACGCTGGAAACTAACGTGGCCCAGAACAATGGCAAATTCCGCGCAACGACATGTTCACCTGTGATACTGCGTAAGGGACCTGGGTCGGCTGCTCAGTGGTTCGGTGGTTGTGTGTGGCAGGAAAAAAACTCAAAACCGGCCAAACGAACTATCGTTTTCTGGGGTGGCACCATGGGACTTTGGAAAAAGGTTCAGGCTATTACTCATAGCGATGGTGACTATACACCTAAATGGATGAAGCAAAGCGAAATCAGACGATCCAGGTCTGGCCTGACCGGCCATGCCAGGCGCGACGTTTACGAGCTTGCCGGTGCCGGCGCATGCAATGAGCCTCAATTCTGCTTTGGCCGGAGGACCAAATGCCTTCCAACAAACGCAGTTACGAGCATCAAAACCATGCCGACCCAAAACAGATCGAGCAGGCCAAATGTGATTAAGAAGAACATGCCGACAATCACGACAATGAATGAATTGCGGCGGGTTCCCGCAGCGTGGCTGAAGAAGTCCAGACTCATCGCCGAAAAAAAGTTAGTCTCGCATCCAATCTCAAGGTCAGAGCATCCAGGGAGCAACTGCATCTTGGGTTCACCATGAACGACCCGAAGCTATCGTAAGCCGGAGCGTTGACAACCCTGTACGACGAGATTGAGAAAACGAATTCATTCCCATCCACCATGGTGAACACAGGCTGGAATTTTCCGCGCACAATCAAGGGAATCGAAAGAGCCACCACCAGTCGAAATAGGACTTTAAGGGTACCTGTAACACCGAAGTCTTCATGAGACTGAAATATGGCTGACCATACCTCACAAGCCAGACGGGCGCAGGAGGATAGACAGGGTCGGGATGAGGCCCTGGGAGTCTCTCCGCCGCAAGTGCCGCAATCGGCGGGAAGCTCAGCACATACAGCACGGGAACTGCCAGGATGGCCACTGTGAGCGTTCTCATGGCAGACATGCCCGATGGCGCTTTCATGGAAGCCAGCCTACACAAGGGGGGCTCGCTTGTCACTACAGTGCGGATCACCTTGGTCTCCGCGGGGCTTTCGATCACGTTTGGACTGCCTCCAAAACCGCAGCTCCGGGCTATGCCGGCGACAAAAATCCGATTGACTTGGATGGAAAATGAAAGAATTGCTACTGAGACCGAGTTTCAGTAGCGTATCCCAAGCGATGACTCTGACCACCACCCAGTCTTCCTCCGGCCTTGCCAGCACGCAGCATCCTCATTTCGTGGGTCTTGCGCAGCTCAGGTCGCTGCTGGCGCATGAGGATGTGGCATCGGACTCAGCCAAGAGCGATGCGGTGCTCGACATGATCGCAGTGTTGCTCCGCCAGGGGAATGCCAGGAACGCCGTGGAGGCGTTCTGCCGTCTGAAGAAGATCTGCGGTTCTGTGTGTTACATGGCCCAATTCCGCCTGCGCAACTGGCTGGAAAAGCAGGTCATGGTGCGCACGGGCGATGCGGGCTGGCAGCCGCTGGAGCTGGGTTTTGGAGATTTCCGCCGTCTGGTGCAGGGCTACCGTCACAAGGAATGGGAATGGCAGGAGGCCGCCGGCTCTTGGGAGGATATTGAGGTAATCTTTGCGTGGAGCGGAGTGCCTGAGGTTCTTGACCCCAGCGAGGCAGAAGAAGCTGTCGTGGCCTGAGACTCGTCATTGGAGAGACCATCCTCCTCTGCCCGGAAGACTCCGGACAACAAAGAGTCACGAGAGCTACGTCGCCGTCCCAGCAGAGATGCAGATGGGCCACAGTTCAGCGTGTAAAAGTACGGGACTACCATATCCTTGCCCGCTGTTGCATCATACACTCTCACATCATGATATCGCGACACGGTATCATGCAGCGGATGAGTGAAGCAGCCTTTCTCTGAAACTGAAACGGCGTCTCAATCTCCGGTTTCCACATGCTGATGCTCGTCGTGCTCGCGTGAAGGATCACGTGGCAAGGCCATCGGCTTGCAGAGGTGCTTATCCTTGTGCGCTGCACGAGCGCACTTGCGGCACACGTAGCGGGGATCGCGTACGATCTCGGCCAGCTCTTCGAGATCATCGACGATCTCGCTCTTCTTCCATTCGCAGAGTGTTCTGGCCATACCAAGGGAATCGTACCACATGGAATACGGGAGAAAAAGAACTTGCGATGCAGACCTCCATGGCGAGGTTCAATCACGATACAAAGGAGGAACTTATGGCTACCAAAACCATCTCACAAGGAGTGGCCGCCGATCCAGTTGTGACGGCCTTGAACAAATTGCTCGCCGATAGCTACAGCTTGATGGCGGATACCCACCTCGCCCACTGGAATGTGGAAGGTTCGGACTTCTTCCAACTGCACACGGCTTTCCAGTCGCAGTATGAGGAACTCTTCGAAGCGGTCGACGAGATTGCCGAGCGCATCCGTGCCCTTGGCAGCTACGCGGAAGGCGGACTGGGACGTCTCGCCAAACTTTCTGACGTGGCACCGCTGCCCGGAGGTCGCCTGCCTGCGAAGGATTTCGTGGCGCACCTGATTGAAGGTCATGAGAAGGCTGCCGCTTCCTGCAAAGGGGTGGAGAACGCCGCTCAAGAGGCCGACGATCTGGAAACCCAAGACCTGGCCATCAAGCGCCGCCAGACCCACCAGAAGACGCTCTGGATGCTGAACAGCTTCCTGAAGTAGTCCTCAGGTCAGAGGCGACATCAGAAACCGATTTAAGAAGCCGTTCCGGACAAAGTCTGGAGCGGTTTCTTTTTGCCTGCGTATGGAGGCCAAAAAGGCAGCAGGATAGTCCATGCCCAACGGCACTTTTTCGATTCAGAAGGGGGAAGCGATCCCGTATAATTGCGGTCTGAAAAGACAAATCCGTCTTCCCGGTGGCTTCGCCGGGTCAGTTCACCCACTCCGCTCCGCTCCCCATGTTCAAGTTCTCTGGCAAGGGATCCATCACCACCTGCGATGGTGTATCACGTCGTGACTTCCTCCAAGCGGGCACGCTCGGCGCGCTGGGTCTGACGCTCCCGCACTTCAACGCGCTGCGGGCCATGGGCGCCGTGGACAAGAAGAAGGACGACAAGGCGTGCATCATGATCTTCAACCTTGGAGCGCCCAGTCAGATGGATACCTGGGACCCCAAGCCGGATGCTCCGCGCGAGGTGCGTGGTCCTTTCAAGGCCATCTCCACCAATGTACCCGGGATTCAACTTACAGAGATCTTCCCCCACATGGCGAAGATTGCGGACAAGTTCTCCCTGGTGCGCAGTGTGTACCACACGGCTGCCGCGGTGCATGACACGGGACACCAGATGATGCAGACGGGCCGCCTTTTCTCCGGTGGCATCAATACGCCGCACGTGGGCTGTGCCCTGGAGTTCCTGAAGGGGCGCAAGAATGAAATGCCCGCGCATGTGATCCTGCCGGAGCCGATGGGACCCACGGGTGGCAACATGCCGCACGGGCAGGACGCGGGCTTCCTCGGTAAGACGTACGATCCTTTTGTGCTGAATGCGGACCCTTCCGCAAAGGATTTCAAAGTACCGGATCTGCTGCCTCCGAGTGAGATCAGTGAGGTGCGGCTGGATCGCCGCCGCAGTCTGCGCCAGCTCGTGGATGATTCCGTGAAGAACTTCGAGGCCAGCGAAGCGGCGAAGTTGATGGACACCAACTTTAGCGATGCCTATCGACTGATGACCAGCAGCACGGCGCGCGAGGCCTTTGACCTGACGCAGGAGAAGCCAGCGGTGCGTGAGCGTTATGGCATGAACCGCTTTGGCCAGTGCTGCCTGCTGGCGCGTCGTCTCGTGGAGCGCGGGGTGCGCTTCGTGACGGTGAACAGCTTCATCACCGTCTTTAATGAAATCACCTGGGACATCCACGGCAGCAAGCCCTTTACCAGCATCGAAGGGATGCGCGACCTCGTGGCGCCCATGTACGATCAAGGCTACAGCGCGCTCATTGAGGACCTGCATCAGCGTGGCATGCTGGATGGCACCCTGGTTTGCAATCTTGCTGAATTCGGCCGTACGCCGAAGGTGAATCCTGCGGGAGGCCGGGACCACTGGCCTGGAGTGTGGACCATCGGCTTCGCCGGTGGTGGCGTGAAGGGCGGCCGTGTGGTGGGCAAGAGCGACGAGATCGGCGCCTATCCCGCCGAGCGCGCCGTAACTCCCTCCCATGTGGTAGCGACCATCTATGAGGCCATGGGCATTGATCTGGAAACAGAACTGCCCGGTCCGCAGAATCGTCCCTTCCCCGTGGTGGATCGCGGTTTCGATCCCATCAAGGAGCTTTTCTAGCCAACCGTCGTGACATCGCTCCTGATCAGTTGCGTGGGCTTTCATCTGCTCCCTGAAACGGGGGCAGATGTGGCAGCGGCTTCACTATCATCAGCGATCGAATCCATTCTCACGCACTGCCACGCCTCGATCCAACTTGGTGCCTGGAACCCGCCGGCTGAAGGCTCTCTCAAGTTGCCCAATTTCCTGCTGATTCCCGTCTTCCTCCTGATGGCTGTCCTCACCATCTGCCTGATGGTGATGCGGGAGCGCGACCGCAAGAAGTAATCGGTACGTCCTGCCGTCAAAAAAACTGCCCGGCCACTTCACCTCAGCGGGCTTCTCATGAATCTCCGAATGCGTCCTGTATTCTCCGTCTCAATCCAGCTTTTAGGCTGCCTTGGCCTGATAGCTTCCTCGGCCTCTGCTGCGGACATTTCCTTCCGCAATCAGGTGCAGCCCCTCCTCGCACGCTATGGATGCTCCAGCGGAGCATGCCATGGTGCTGCTGCGGGGCAAGGCGGCTTCCGCCTGTCCCTGCGGGGGTATGATGACATGGGCGACTACCTCAGCATCACACGCTCTGCTCAAGGTCGTCGCATCACTCTGGAAGATCCTTCTCGCAGTCTACTGCTGATGAAGGCGACAAAAGCCGTGCCACACAAGGGTGGTGAGAAGATCAAGGCCGACTGGCCGGAGTATCAGATCCTCGCGGAGTGGATCGCTCAAGGAGCGCCCGGACCGCTAGAGAACGATGCGCGCATTCAGCGCATCGAAGTTTCGCCCGCGCACGTGACACTGAAAGCGGGGCAGACACAGCCGCTCAAGGTGACGGCCTTCTTCAACAACGGGAAGAGCGAAGACGTCACGCGCTGGGCCAAATACACCGCGGGGAATACATCGGTGGCCACCGTGGATGATGACGGCAAGGTGAAGGTGGTGGGCCGTGGTGAAGGTACCGTGACGGCGTGGTATCTGAGTCAGCTCGCGATTGCGACCATCACGGTGCCGTATGAACACGATGTGCTGGCAAAGGCATTTGAAGCCTTCAAGCCGCGCAACGTGATCGATGAGCGCGTGAAGGAGAAGCTGGTGGAGCTGAATATTCCACCATCGGAGCGGTGCACAGATGCGGAATTCATCCGCCGCGCCTTTCTGGATGTCCTCGGCATATTGCCCACGCCCGAAGAAACGCGAACCTTCCTCGCCGATGCGAAGGCAGACAAGCGGGATCGCCTGATCGAGCAGTTGCTACAGCGTCCAGAGTTTGTGGACTTCTGGAGCTACAAGTGGAGCGACCTCCTGCTGGTGAACAGCGACAAGCTGCCCGTGCAGCCGATGTGGAGCTACTACCAGTGGATCCGCCGCAACGTGGAACTGAACACGCCGTGGGATGTGATGGTGCGTGATCTGCTCACGTCCACCGGCAGCACACTGGAGAACGGCGCGGGCAACTTCTTCACGTTGCACGATGAGCCCACGCGGTTGGCGGAGACCGTTTCCACGGCGTTCCTCGGCATGTCCATTGCGTGTGCGAAGTGCCACAACCACCCGATGGAGAAGTGGACCAACGACCAGTACTTCGCCTTCGCCAATCTTTTCTCCCGCGTGCGCGCGAAGAACGGCGGTGTGACGGATGAGCGCGTGATCTTCGCCGCGACGGAAGGCGACATTGTACAACCTCTCACCGGCCGTGCGCAGACTCCCACCCCCCTGGATGCCAAGCCAGTGAGCATCACCTCCACGAAGGATCGGCGCGTCCCGTTGGCTGATTGGCTGACTGCGCCGGAGAATCCGTGGTTCTCGCGCGCCATCACGAATCGCGTATGGAAAAATTTCTTCTCCACTGCGCTGGTCGAGTCCGTAGATGACCTCCGCATGACCAATCCCGCCAGCAACGAAAAGCTGTTGAGCGATGCCGCGGCACACCTGGCAAAGAGCAAGTTCGACCTGAAGGCACTCATGCGTCTGATTTTGCAAAGTGAAACCTACCAGCGCAGCAGTGTCGCGCTTCCTGAGAACAAGGACGACACACGCTTCTACTCCCGCTACTACCCCCGCCGACTGATGGCGGAGGTGATGCTGGACTCGGTGAGTCAGGTGACGGCGGTGCCCACAAAGTTCAACATGGACAAGCGCAATGCCAACAAGGGCATCGGTGCTGGATACCCCATGGGCTATCGGGCCCTGCAGCTTCCTGATTCGAATACGGTGAGCTATTTCCTGAACAGCTTCGGCCGTCCGGATCGCGTGCAGACCTGTGACTGTGAGCGCACCAACGAACCGAGCATGGCCCAGGCCCTGCACATCGCGAATGGTGACACGATGAACCAGAAGCTGAAGGAGAAGGACAATCGTGTGGCCGCCTTGCTGGCCTCTGGCAAACCGGATGCGGAGATTCTGGAGCAAGCGTATCTGCTGTGTCTCAGCCGCGAACCTACGGAGAAGGAGCGCGCAGGAGTGTTGAAGGTGCTCGCCGAAGTCAAATCACCGGAGGATCGCCGGCTCGCCCTGGAAGACGTGTTCTGGGGGCTGATGAGCTCGCGGGAGTTTTTGTTCAATCACTAAGGAGCACCGGCGTCCAGCCAGGACGCCGATCGTTTCTCTGCCCATTTCATTTCGCCAAATCAGACACCGGGGTTTCTCATGATGCACCTCATCAAACATCGCGCCACAGCGCCACTTGCGTTGCTCACGGCATGCGCCAGCACCGCCCACATCCACGCTGCATCAGTGCCGCCCGTAGACTTCGACGCCAAGATCGCGCCTCTCTTCCAGGAGCATTGTGTGGACTGCCATGCGGCGGATGATCCTGATGGCGAGTTCGCACTGGACACTTTCACGGCGCTGATGAAGGGCGGCAAAGGTGGCAAGGCCATTGTGCCGGGGAATGCGCAGGAGTCGCTGCTGGTGAAATTCCTCGAAGGTCGCAGTGGTGTGGAGGGCAAGAACCAATTCATGCCGCCTGGGAAGAAGGAACATTTGAAGCCGGAAGAGATCGCCATCATCCGGCAATGGATTGATGGGGGCGCCCTTCCTCCTGCTGCGCCAGCGAAGCCTGCGGACGTGCTTTCCAAGTTGCCCAAGATCGCTGCCAAGCCGGGACTGAAGAATGCGATCCAGACGCTGGCCTATTCGCCGAAGTCGAAGACGCTGGCGGCTGGGATGTTTGGAACGGTACATCTGCTGAACCCGCAAACACGCGAAGTGGCGCGCAAGCTGGATGGTGTGGCGGGCAAGGTGAATGCGCTGGTGTTCTCTGCGGACGGCACGCAACTCTTCGCCGCAGCAGGTGATGCCGGCATCAATGGTGTGGCTTATCAGTGGAAAGTATCAGACGGATCCCTGGTGCGGAAGTTCGAGGGGCACACGGATGCGATCTATGGCTTGGCCCTCTCTCCCGATGGGCAGACGCTGGTGACGGGCAGCTATGACCAGAAGATCAAGTTGTGGGACCTCTCCAGTGGTGCGGAAACGGCCACTCTCACCGGACACAATGGCGCGGTGTTCGGCCTGAGCTACCGTCCGGATGGCAAGGTGCTGGCAAGCGTGAGTGCGGACCGTACGGTGAAGCTCTGGGAGATGCCCTCCGGCAAGCGACTTGATACTTTCTCGCAGCCTCTCAAGGAACAGACGGTGGTGAGTTTCTCTCCCGATGGCAAGACGGTGGTGGCCGGTGGCGTGGACAATCGCATCCGCTTGTGGAATGTGAGCGCGCGAGCTCTCGAAGGCACCAACAAGCTGCAACAGACCCGCTATGCGCACGAAAGCGGCCTGCTGAGCCTGACCTTCGCTGCTGATGGGAAAACCATCTTCACCTCCGCGGCAGACCGCGGTGTGAAGATCTGGAACGCGGCGGACCTGAAGGAGCTGCACCTGCTGGAGAAGCAGCCTGACTGGTCTCCGGGCCTCGCGGTGCTCGAAACAGGCAAGCTGGTGGTGGGAAGACTCGATGGTACTCTCGCACTCTATGATGCCGTCACAGGTGAGCCTGAAGCCAAGCCCGCTCCCAAACAGGTGGCCAAGGCCAAGGCCGCACCGAAAGCGATGGCTCCAGCGAAGCCTGAACTCGTACGCATGGAGCCGCGCGGGGTGCAGAGTGGCGCCACCACGCGCATCAAGATTACAGGCAAGGGACTGAAGGAACTCAAAGCAGTGAAGCTGGCTCATGGCGACATGAAGGCAGCCATCGTCTCCGTGAATCCCGCAGGCACCATGGCGGAAGTGGACATCACCACAGGCAAGGCCGTGCCGCGCACGCAGGTGAATGTTTCCCTCGTCACTCCCGGAGGAGAGTCCGCACCCATGAAGCTGGTGGTGGACTACCTGCCACAGACGATGGTGACCAAGTCCGCGGAGCCGCTGATGCTGCAGCAGCTTCCCACGAATGTATGGGGCACGCTGACGGACATTGGCCAGGTGGATGGCATGCGCTTCACAGCGAAGCGTGGCCAGACCATGGTGCTGGACATGGCGGCGCGTCGTATCGAATCGAAAGCGACCTCACCACGCGTGGAAGTTGTGAATGCGCAAGGCAAGCTGCTGGCCGCAAACAATGGTCTCGATAGCGGCAGCGATCCTTTCGTGGCCTTCACGGTGCCCGCGGATGGTGAATACACGGTGCACGTGAGGCAGATCACTCTCGATGGTTCCGCAGACCACTTCTACCGCCTTTCCATCGGAGAACTGCCATACGTGACTGGATGGTGGCCCCTGAGCGTGCCTGCCGGTACGAAGGGCAAAATCCACCTTGTGGGACACAACATCCCTGCGGATACCACGATTGAGGCGGATGCCACTGATACCAAGGGTATGGACACCATCAGCCTGCCGCTGGACTCGGAAAACTACCGCAGCCGCGTGAGCATGACTGTAGCAGTAAGCAAGATGTCAGAGCAGATCGAGGCCGAGCCGAATGACACGCTCGAGAAAGCCCAGCCAATCACAGGCAATATGTCCGTCAACGGACGCCTGATGAGTGCCGCAGGCCCGGATGAGGCGGATGCGGATCACTACCGCATTGAGGCGGAGAAAGGGCAGGAGTTCATCATTGAGACACGCGCGAGCATGCTCGGCTCACCCGCGGATACCAAGGTGGAAGTACTGAATGCCAAAGGTGATGCGGTGCCGATGATGACGCTGCAGGCAACGAAGGACTCCTGGATCACGCTACGCAGTGAGGATGCCAATGATCCTGCGGTGCGCCTGGGTCAATTCTCCGAGCTGGATCTCAATGACTACATGTACTTCAACGGTGAAGTGCTGAAGGTCTTCCGCCTCGCGCGAGGTCCTGACGCGGATACGATCTACTATGCCGCAGGCGGGAAGCGCCGTGCCTACTTCAACACCAGCCCTGCTGCACACGGACTCGATGACTACTGCTACGCAGTACAACCCTACAAACCCGGTGCCAAGCTGGTGCCCAATGGGCTGCCCGTCTTCGAACTGTACTATGCCAATGATGATGACGGAGAGCGTGAGCTGGGACGCGATTCGCGCCTGCGCTTTGTGGCTCCTGAGAAGGGCGTCTACTTCCTGCGGGTGAGTGATACACGGAGCTGGAGTGGTGACCGCTTTGCCTACCGTCTCATCGTACGCCCCGTGGTACACAGCTACGCTGCCAAACTGCGTGGCCCGGCCATGATGAATGTGCCCTCCGGCACCGGAGTACAGTTCGCCGTAACCGCGAATAGAAAAGATGGTTGGGATGGTGATGTGCGTGTGGACATCAGCGGCGTGCCCGCCGGCTTCTACGTTTCGAATCCTCTCATCATTGAAGCGGGGCACCTGGAGGCAGGTGGCTCCGTGTTTGCCTACCCCACTACAGCCATGGGTGAACATGACTTCTCCAAGGTAAAGGTGACGGCAACTGCCATGGTCGATGGCAAGGAGGTGAAGGAGGACCTTGGAGCCTTCCCCAAAGTCTCAGTTACCGCGGCACCCAAGCGCGCCCTGTTCATGGAACCCGACCTTGCGGGCAATCCTGCGGGGGATGGAAAGAATGCACCAGCGAAACCCTATGAGGTCACCATCAACCCGGGCAGCACGGTTTCCGTCTGGCTGCGCGTGGATCGTCGTGGGGACGATGCGCTGCTGGGACTCGACGTGGAGAACCTGCCGCATGGGGTCATCGTGGACAACATTGGCCTCAACGGCGTGCAGATTCGTGCGGGAGAGAACGTGCGTGAAATCACCCTGGCCTGTGCGAAGTGGGTGCCAGAGCACGATCGCCTGTGCCACATGCTGGTGGGCAATGCGCGCAACGATGCCGTGAAGACGGACGGCTCGCAAACGAGCCTGCCTGTACTGCTCAAGATTCGCAAGCCTGCACCGGTGGCCGCGAATGCGCCTTAAGGTCAGGAAATGCGCCTCATGATATACCACATCATGCTGTATCATAGTCTTTTGACGCTTTGACTGTCCCACCTCGCCCCCGGCCAAAGGAGAGCTTAGTTATACATAGTTCTCCGACCGGAATTGCAGGTGTCGAAAAAAGATTAAAATAACTATTGCCGCTCTAAGATCGTGGTGGTAGGCTCGTTATACCTTCACAAGAACACGCCATGAACTTCCATTGGACACAACCCGCAGCATTGCGCCAGACGAAACGGTCGTGCGAAGCAGGGATACTGCGTCCGGTACGGAGCATCGGCTTTGGAATGCCCTATACCGAGGGTAGCGATCTTAACCAGGAGGCACGCAGGTAGTTTACTATCGGATTGAACCGTACGTAGACCCTGCTCGCCGAAGGCCAGCAGGGTTTTTTGTGTTCCGAATTTCTCAGTATCAGCGAGTTACGCAACCAATACCAAGGAGGTCTCCTCCCCATCTAGTCCACATCCCCAATTTCCCCGGGTGAAAAAAAGCCCCGCCATCAGCTGCAACTGACGGCGGAGCGGAATCGGTCACCCACTCCCTCCAGTCCCTTTGCGAAAGACAGAAGTTGGCCGGTAACCGTATGTACGGTCGCCGTAGCAGCCACCTTTGTCAAACCGCCGGAGTCCTCTGAACGGACTTTCCGGATCGGAGGAGCCATGACCTGATTCCCGTTATGCGGACCTTATCGATTTCAGAATTACAGCTTCAAAGGCTTATGCATACGCACTTGTATAAGGTGTGTGCGCGACAGGAGGTGTGCCTCAAACACCGAAAGATCCGCCGTGAAAACGACCTGCGGGTGTGAGCTCTCCGAGCTGGCAGCGGTGTTTGTTCTTTTTAGTCGTGAGCGGCGCGGGACACTGCCTGAGGGCAGAATTCCCTGCGCCGCTCCTTTTTCTGCGGCCATCGTCCAAGAGCAGGACGCCTGAACGCCATTCAGGGGATGCCGGTGCAATTCCGGCTGGCCGCTCCAATTTTCAGATTGCCCTTCAAAGGCAGGAGTAATTTTGCTCTAAATTGCAATTTCCCGCCACCACACTTCAATCGACTGACGATATGAAGGTGTGAAACTCCCACCACTGTTCCCAGTATTGCGGCTCGTGCTCATCGTCGGCGTCTGCTTTTCGCTCTCGTCCTGCTTCACGCCTTGGGGACATAACCCCTTGCACCACAAGCACTGGAAGCATCTTGACGGTCATCCGGGCAATCACCATCACGGATATAAGATGAAGCCCAAGGACAAGGCCAAGTATCGAGGGTTCTACATTCCCTGAGTTTCGCGGGCCGTTCAAAGCCATCCGCCGTTCAAGAGGCTCCCAAGGAGTTGCTTCTCTCAACGGCATCTAATTTTGCGGTGACGAGCAAGGCGCATCTGAGGCGTCAGGGCATTCCACGCCTTTCGTTCGACCACTAGTTTCATACGGCGGGCGCCAGCTTGCGCAACGGAGTCTCCAAAACTCTGTGTGACCGGGGCAGCACCGGGACGCTGTGCCACTTCATTGATGATTTATGAAGTGTGATTTTTGATTTCGGTCCGATGCGGGCATGCAAAGCCGCATTGTGGAGACAGACCTCCAATCAAAAATCATCAATCGTAAATCATAAATTTCCCAACTGCGGAATCGCCAAGGGGTAAGGCAGCGGCCTCATAAGCCGCTTACGCGCGGGTTCGAGTCCCGCTTCCGCTACCATTTTCTCATTCACCCATTTTCATGGGCTGCTCGATCATCCAGAAGGTCACCCGCCTCGCACGTGGGAGAGCAGGGTGCAAGTCCCTGGCGGTCCACCAATTTCAAACAACTTCAACGGCGGGAAGGTTCAGAACCGCGGAAGTCTCATAAGCTTCCTCATCGTGGTGCGACTCCACGTCCCGCAACCAATTTTACTTCACGCGTCGGTAGATCGCTAAAGACACGAGGTGGTCCGTAAAACCACCGCCTTTCACGGACGACCAGGGGCAGTACCTGGACGGCGCACCAATTTCTTCAACACCCATTTCATACGGCCTGTTAGCTCAGCCACGAAGAGCAACCGCCTGTCGAGCGGAAGGTCGCGGGAGCAAAGCCCGCACAGGCCGCCAATTTCATCGCGTGCGAGGGAGCCAACGAACCCGCCCCGCTTGGAACGGGGAGACGCCCAGGGTAGCACTGGGGTACGCGACCATTTTTCCATCCCCGCTCTCATCACGCTCCCGTGGTCGAAGAGATGAGGCATCCGTCTTCTAAACGGATCCATGCAGGTGCAAGTCCTGCCGGGAGCACTTTCCATTTTCAGTTGCCCGCTGATGTCAAAGTAGCAATGGCCGCCTGTTAAGCGGCATGTCGTGGTGCGAGTCCACGGCGGGCAGCCAATTTCCAACCACCATTTTTTGGAGCACGTCCGGCCACACGAGGACGCGGTCTTGAAAACCGCTGTTCCACTTCGTGGAATTCGGGGTGCGAGTCCCTGGTGCTCCGCCAATTTCGTGATCCTCATCATGCCCGCATGGTGCAACAGTAGCACATCCGACTTTCTATCGGAAAACCCCGGGGCAGCACCGGGTGCGGGTGCCACTTTCAAAGGCCATCCTTCCTTCACGCCTGATAGCTCAAAAGGAGAGCAGCCGGCTCACATCCGGAAGACAGCGGAGCGTTACCGTTTCGGGCGACCATTTTTCATTCCCTCTGTAGCTCAATAGCAGAGCACCCGCCCGATAAGCGGAAGACCGCGGCGCGATACCGTGCGGAGGGACCACTTTCCTTTCACGCTGAATGGCAGAGTCAGTCAATGCGGCCGACTGAAGATCGGCAGATTCAGGTGCAATTCCTGGTTCAGCGACCATTTCGTTTATCCACGCGCCATTGGTGTAGTAGCAGCAAACCTGTCTTCCAAACAGGAGGTGCCGGGGCAGTACCGGCATGGCGCTCCAAATTTCATTCCTAAAGCTCCTGAGGTGTAACGAGACTGCATACGGTTCTGCGAAGACCGAGGCTCGAGGTGCAAGTCCTCGCGGGAGCACCAATTTCAAACATCAATTCCTCCGTGGCAGAGCTAGCAATGCACCGCTCTCGTAAAGCGACTCATGCCGGGGCAGCACCGGCCGGAGGATCCATTTCGCCAGGTAAGATAGTAGCCCTGTAGCTCAACTAGTGGAGCGCCCGACTCTGACTCGGGAGGTTGATGGTGCGAATCCATCCGGGGCCGCCAGTTTTTTCATCCTATTCGAGGAGACCAAAGCGGACGAGCGTGCCGCCGCCGGTTGGAAACCGGATGAATCCGTACTCACGGGTGGTGGAGCATGTCCACTGGTCTCCGCCATTTTCGCCTTCACTCCATCGATGGGCCGCAAGCATTGCCAGCGATGCAGCGGGCTTTTAATCCGCAGAACACGGGGCAGCACCGTGGCGGCCCACCATCAACTGCACATTTCGAGTGAATGTCTCACTCATCTCCAATGGAGACCATGGTGTAATAGTACGCATCGGGCACTGTGAATGCTCAGGTACGGGTGCAATCCCCGTTGGTCTCCCCAAATTTCGTATCGTTCATCGCGCGAAAGGTAAAGTAGCCGAGCCACCGGACTGCAAATCCGGCTTACCCAGTGCAAGTCTGGGTCGCGCGTCCATTTCGTTTCCACACGGGCCAGAGGAAGAGAGTAATCCGCAAGTCTGGGGGACTTGAGACAGCCGGAGCGTTACCGGCTGGCCCGACCATTTCTTCACTTGTTCATGGGGTCATCGTTCAAACAGCAGTACAGCGTCTCGGCATGGCGCGGATCGGGGTGCGAGTCCCCGTGACTCCACTTTACTTTTCATTCTATTACATTTTTCTCGGGCACGAGGAAGACAGCAATCCGCGCCGTTCGGATCGGCGAGACACCCGGAGTATCCCCGGGGTGCCCGACCATTTTGATTCATTCTATGTCATCCTACACATGCTCGAACAGCCCTGTAGCTCAACTCGCAGAGCGCCCGGCTTTGGCCCGGGAGGTTGATGGTGCAAATCCATCCAGGGTTTTCGCATGTGTGATGCATCAAAGCACGCGTCAATAGCTCAATAGGAGAGCGCCGTCCTGACACGACGGAGGCCGGCGGGGCAGAACCGTCTTGGCGCACCATTTCCATTCCATTTCTTCATATCACCAAGGCTCCTGAAGCTCAATGTATCGAGCGCCGCGCTTCGAACGCGGAGGTTGCAGGCGAAAATCCTGTCAGGAGTACCAGCTTCTGAGTCGATAGTTGAGGGTTGATAGTTGATAGCCTGAAGATCTCTCAGAGACTTGACCCTTTTCCCCGGCGTAGTCCAACAGCAGAGACAATCCGCTCAGAACGGATGCAGTGCGGGTGCAACTCCTGCCGCCGGGACCATTTCGCAGAACACGTGCTCCCATAGCCCAACAGCAGAGGCAGCCGGCTTAAACCCGGAACAGTGCCGGTGCGAGTCCGGCTGGGAGTATCTTTTCATCATCACGCCCGCGTAGCCCAATAGCAGAGGCAGCGAGCTCAAACCTCGCAAAGTGCGGGTGCGACTCCCGCCGCGGGCACCATTGTTTTCCGTTTCAGCCTTTTCATGGAAGAGAGGCGACTAGCCAGGTCGTCGCGTCTGTTTGCTAAACAGGTGTTCCCTTCACGGGGAACTGCGGGGGCAGCACCCGCCTCTTCCGCCATTTTAAGTTCAGTTTGTGTTTGTCGTTCTTTCGCCTCTGGATTCCTGCAGGGGCTTCGCAATCGGATACTTATGCTCCGGCACCATCACCAACTATCCAGCATGATCTGGAAACTGTGGGTCACGGGATGGCAGATCGAAAGCTCATGCTCCCTTTGCGGGCCCCCTGCAGGAATCAGGACAAGTGATCCTTTCCATTCAATTTCTCATGGTCGCGTAGCCCAATAGCAGAGGCACGGCGTCGAGAGCGCCGCGAGTGCTGGTGCAAGTCCAGTCGCGACTACCATTTTCTTAAATTCAACCATTCATGGGCTTGAAGCTTTGGCAGCGAAGCAACCGCCTCTTAAGCGGAAGAGCAGGGTGCATGTCCCTGCGAGCCCACCAATTTTCCGGCAGCGAGGTATCGGGATACTTCGGTTCTTACAGGTTCGACTCCTGTCATTTCCGCCATGCGGGGATGATGCCCGTGCCACTTTTCTCCGGAATCCATTTTTGCGGCAGTGAGATCAGAGTTCCTTCGTAGCTGAGCTGGTACAGCAAACGCTGTTAGCGTTTGGCGCGGGTTCAAATCCCGCCGAGCGCGGAGTCATCCGCGTTCAAGCACTCAGGTCGGTGTCCTCCGCAATCATCTCTTTCAATAGCAAGGCTTCTGGAGAAGCCTTCTGCGTTCAAATTTCGAGGTAGTGAAATTGGAGATCCTTCGTTTTGGGAACGACAGGTCGCTGGTTCGAGTCCAGCCGATGGCTTATTCGATGCCATCGTAGCTCAGGGGTTAGAGCGGTATCGGTGCTCCGATTGGTTTTCTCCTCGATTCCCATTTTGTATCTTTGTATCGCAAGGCTTCCGACGAGGCCTGCTACGTTCCCTTTCGGGGCAGTGAGACTGGAGCTACTTCGCTCATAACGAACAGGTCGCCGGTTCGATTCCGGCCGGCAGTACTTTTCAGTGCTGCTGTAGCTCAGTGGCAGAGCAGTTGGTGGCATCGTGAGATTCACGCCGTCATCGTTCCTCCGGTCATTGTTCTCCCCGTTCCCTTTCAATTTAAACCGGGGCTGTGAGCGTCTGCCATAGGCGGCGCACTGCCCCAACCCTTTGGGGTAGTGAGGTTGGAGTTACTTCGTCTATCAAACGCAACCCGGCTCCGACCACTGTTTCTCCCCAATCCATTCAAACCCCTTTCGCGGCAGTGAAGACGGGATTTCTTCGCGTCATCCACATTCACACCGGTTTGCCATTCCCATGAGCAGGGTGCCGGCAACGGCAGCAGGTTCGAGTCCTGCGATGCGGTGTGAGAGCCTGTCTGCTTTCTCCGCGAATTTTTTCCTTTCCCATGTCGGTGCCAGATGCGCCGTCATGCCACGCAGCAACCAAGATACTGCGGGGCAGTGAGACCATGCGCCCTCTCCTGGAAGCTGAGGCCGGTCATCGTGCTCCCCGCTTTTCCCAAAAAGACAACACCATGAAGTTCAATATTCTCAAGACCAGCCGTGCGCGTGGCAACACTCTCAACAAGGCTGGCGGCGAAGCCTACGTCGAAACGGCGAAGCTCGAACTCGCCTCCCTGCTCATGACGAGCATGCTGGGTGACCAGTACTACCGCACGGCGGATGCCGCGACGAAGCGCATCAAGGAACTCGTCGCGCAGACGGGTGACAAGAAGTTCGTGGCGAAGGCCGCGCTTTACGCCCGCAAGGAAGCGGGTATGCGCTCCGTCTCCCACCTGGTGGCGAGTGAACTCGCCCACATGGTGAAGGGCGAACCGTGGACGGCGAAGTTCTACGACCGTGTCGTGCATCGTCCGGATGACGCACTGGAAACGCTGGCGTGTTACGTCGGTACGTATGGCCGCCCGATCCCGAACGCCCTGAAGAAGGGTCTCGGCAAGGCACTGGCTCGTTTCGACGAATACCAGATCGCGAAGTACCGCAAGACGAACGCGGAGATCTCCCTCGTGGACCTGGTGAACCTCGTTCACCCGCCGCACACGGAAGCCCTGCGCAAGCTGGTGAACGGCACGCTCGCCCCCGCGGAAACGTGGGAAACGAAGCTGACGCAGGCCGGCGCCAATGCGGAAACGGATGCCGAACTGGCGGACCTGAAGAAGGACGCCTGGACGGAGCTCATCCGCTCGCGCAAGCTGGGCTACTTCGCGCTGCTGCGTAACCTGCGCAACATCGTGGCCACGGCGCCCGATGCGATCGAGGACGCGATCGCGATGCTCACGGATGCGCGCCTCATCAAGAAGTCCCTCGTCATGCCATTCCGTTTCACGACGGCGCTCGAAGCGCTGCAGTCCTCCGGTCTTCCGGCTGCCAGCCGCGTGCTCGCCGCGCTCAGTGATGCGGTGGATGCGTCTCTCGCCAATGTCCCTCGCTACGAAGGCAAGACCCTCGTGGCTCTGGATGGCTCCGGCTCCATGATGGGCAAGCCGAGCAAGATCGGTGCGCTCTTCACGGCGACGCTCGCCAAGGCGAATGATGCGGACGTGATGCTCTTCAGCGATGACGCGAAGTACGTGTCCATCAACAAGCGTGATACCACCCTGACGGTGGCCAACTGGCTGGAACGCCAGTGCGCCTCCGCCGGCACGAACTTCCACGCGATTTTCAACCGCGCGGTGAGTTCCTACGACCGCATCATCATCCTCTCTGACATGCAGGGCTGGATCGGCCATGACACGCCGGTCGCCAGCTTCGACGCTTGGAAGGCGAAGTATGGTGCGTCTCCCAAGGTCTTCTCCTTTGACCTCCAGGGCTACGGCACGCTGCAGTTTCCGCAGCGCGATGTGTACTGCCTCGCGGGCTTTTCGGACAAGACGTTCGACACGCTCCAGCGCCTCGAATCTGATCAGGCAGCGTTCCTGAAGCAGATTGAGGTGATTGAGCTGTAGTCCAACTCACATTCACTGGTGCCCGTAGCGGGAACTACAGGCACCGGTTTTCATTTCAGGCTGCAGCAGGATCTTACTGCCGCCATTCAACCTTTCCCGAGATGTCTTGAGCAGCCAACCGGCGTTGCCGGTCATGGTTCTGCGAATCCGGCTCTCTGGAACTACTGGCCTAGAACCAGAACGGTAACCTGGGTTCGACTCCCAACAACAACTCACGCCAGCGGCCTACACTCTGCGTGTGAGCCCCGACATGGCCCTGTGCGGCTGGCTACTTGCCACGTCGCCCGCTGTGTCGCGGCGGCCGCTGCCGTGATCATTTTCTTCAATCAACATTCAAAACTCCCATGAATTTCGAACACCAACTCATCATCCTAGCAGCGTGCCTTGTTGCGGCACGTGTGCTGTGGGTGCGCTACCGCTACGAATACTTGATCACGGAAGGTTGCGAAGGGCTGCTGTACCATGAAGGTCGCCTGGTGAATACGCTGCGTGCGGGTCGCCCTGTGCGCTGGGGCCGCAACTTCCGCGTCGATGTGATCGGCGTGCGCAAGACGCTGCTTCAGGTCGCCGGTCAGGAAGTGCTGACGGCGGACAATGTGAGCGTGAAGCTCAGCGCCGTGCTGACGATCCAGATTGTCGATGCCGCGAAGAGCGTGCTCGTGGCGGATAGCTACCTCACGCATCTCTACAACTCGACCCAGGCCGCCATGCGCGTGGCGGTGGGAGGCATCACTGCGGAAGCGCTGCTGGAGCAGCGTGCTGCCATCAGCGCTCAGCTTCGTACTGCCGTGCAGCCCGTGACGGAATCCGTCGGTGTGCAATTGCATGCAGTAGAAGTCCGTGATGTGATGCTGCCCGGTGACCTTCGCAAGGCTTTCAGCGAAACGCTCAAGGCCAGGCAAGAAAGCCAAGCCGCCTTGGAACGCGCCCGTGGCGAGTCTGCGGCGCTGCGTCATTTGGCGAATACCGCCCGCCTGATGGAAAGCCATCCAGGGCTCACCACACTACGCTTCCTGCAAACGCTCGAAGCAAAGGGCACGGGGCAGACTTACATGATGAATGATCTGTCTGCGCTGCTGCCAGTGCTGCGAGGACGCGGCGGAGTGAATGCCGACAACAGTGATGCTGTGAACGAGGGGTGAAGCATCCCGACAGTTGCCGTCCTCTTCTGAGCGAATCTCAGGGGACTTACACGGCAGCAAGCTGCCTCGGGAAAGCTGGAGCAAGCTCCAGCACTCCAAATGATGCTGCGCATCAATGCAGCTATCGATCAGAGCCAATCACTTTCTCCCAACCCTACACCGATAGAACCCCATGTTTGACTCCCATGTATTCCAACGCGTCCGCAAGACGCTTTCCAACCTCGAAACGGAACGCGGTCTGCGCGTGCTCTATGCCTGCGAAAGCGGCAGTCGTGCGTGGGGTTTTGCCTCGCGTGACAGCGACTACGATGTGCGCTTCCTCTATGTGCACAGCCGTGACTGGTATCTCTCCCTGGATCAGGGTCGGGATGTCGTGGAGCTTCCTCTTTCCGATGAACTCGATGTCAGCGGGTGGGAACTGCGCAAGGCGCTCAAGCTTCTGCGCAAGAGTAACCCACCGCTGCTGGAGTGGCTGAAGTCCCCGGTGGTGTATCATCGGGATCCGATGTTCGCCACGGAGTTCAGCACGCTGGCGGAGGAGTTTTACTCACCGCGGCGTTGCTTCGCGCACTACCTGCACATGGCCTTTGGCAACTGGCGTCACTACCTGGAAGGTCGTGAGCGTGTGAGCCTGAAGAAGTACCTGTACGTCTTCAGGCCGCTGTTGGCCTGCCGATGGCTGGAGCGTAAGCTTGGGCAGGTGCCGATGCTCTTCTCCGAGCTGGTGGAAGCCACACTGGAGGAGGCTGAGGTACGTCAGGCGCTGGATGCGCTGGTGCAGCGCAAGCAAGCCGGTGACGAGCTGGACGAGGCAGCGCCCGATGAGGTGCTGTCGCGCTTCGTTCGCGAGGAACTGACTCGCCTGGATGCGCTCAAGGAGCCACAAGATTCCGCGGGTGATGTGGAAGAGTTGAATAGATTCTTCCGCAGGTATGCGCTCGCGGGTATGTCGTGAGTATGTACACTGTCGGTGGTGCTCGGTGAGCAGCGCCGACAGGGATTGCGAGGCGCTCCTTCGCCCCTTCAGGGCGATAGTTTCTTTTGTGCTAACCCAGGGTGTCGGTCGCTTAGGCTCCCTAACCCTGGGCTGGGCTCCTGCTGTCTTTCAGACAGCGGGTTTCGTGGATGAATGATCCTGTTTGATTATGCCTTTTCGGATATCACCAATAGGGGGCATTTAATGCGCAGCGAGCTTCGGAGAAACTCGGCCACTATTCGGAGGCACCGTCTTGGGCAATTGCCGTGTCAGGCGGTCGCTGTCGGGAAGGGATTGCGCTCGTTGAAGAAAGCTTGATGCCAGTAGGGATAGGTGAGCTGCACGGCGCTGGCGGCATCGAGTTTGGCGACTTGCTCTTTGGTGAGATTCCAGCCTACGGCACCGAGATTCTGGCGGAGCTGTTCTTCGTTGCGGGCACCGATGATCACCGAGGAAACGGTTGGGCGCTGCAGCAGCCAGTTCAGCGCGATTTGTGGAACGCTCTTGCCGGTCTCCTTCGCGACTTCGTCCAAGGCATCGACCACTTTGTAGAGATATTCTTCATCGACCTGGGGTCCCATATCGAGCGCGATCTTTTCGTTGCTGCGACTGTTCGCCGGCTTCGGCTGGCCACGGCGGATTTTGCCGGTGAGTCTTCCCCACCCCAGAGGGCTCCACACCACGGCGCCCACTTTTTGATCGAGCCCCAGCGGCATCAATTCCCATTCGTATTCGCGCCCCACCAGAGAGTAGTAGGCCTGATGCGCCACATAGCGCGTGAGTCCGTGCCTCTCTGAGACAGACAGCCCCTTCATGAGATGCCAGCCGGAGAAGTTCGAGCAGCCGATGTAGCGAATTTTTCCTGCCTTAATCAACTCATCCAAGGTTCCGAGCACTTCCTCCGCAGGCGTCAGTGCGTCGTAGGCGTGGAGTTGGAAGAGGTCGATGTAATCTGTACCGAGTCGCTTGAGCGAGCCTTCGATGGCACGCGTGAGGTGGTGACGGGAAGAGCCCACATCATTTGGGCCTTCGCCGCTGCGGAAGGTCGCCTTGGTGGAGATCAGCACTTTGTCGCGACGACCTTTGATGGCACCGCCCAGGATTTCTTCCGATGCGCCATCGGAATAGATGTCCGCCGTGTCAAACATGGTGAGGCCGGCATCGAGACAGATGTCAACCAGCTTAGTGGCTTCTGCCACGTCCGTGGAACCCCACGTTTTGAAGAACTCATTGGTACCACCGAAGGTACCGGTACCAAAGGTGAGAGCGGGGACCTTGAATCCTGAACCGCCGAGAAGTCTGTATTCCATGTGATGATTGATGAAGGGTGGAGTTGGGGTTGCCGACTAGGGTACGCTTTCAGCAGGCGCGAGGTTGAGTTAAAAATTTGAGACGTCACCACGTCATGAATCAGGGGAAGCCCTCCAGAGATTTTGAAACTGCGAAATACAATGACCGCGAAGGGACTCGCGGACTACGTTCATAAACGACTAAAAAGAACAAACACCGCAGCCGGAGGTCTATTCACATCCCGGGATCTTTGTCATCATGGAGCATTCCTCACCCTTCTCTTTCTCTTTTCGCTTATCCCTTTTCACTCTCATTTTTTCATGAATACCCAAGACCTCATCCGCATCGGCGTGCCTGCCGGTGAACCTCTCCAACTCGCCCGTGAGTTCGTCCGCAACTACATGGCGCAGGGCGGTGTGGGTGCGCAGCTTGAAGGAGAAGTCACGAAGATCGTGGCGGAACCTGCTGCGTACTTCGCGGATGATCTCCGCGCTCCTTTCGCCCAGGCGCTCAGCCGTCCTGCCTTCGTCCCGCGCGCGGAACCCGCGCCGTGGCGTCAGTGGGGAGCTGACCTCGATGCGAACGCGGTGCAGCAGATGGCCAACGCGTGTGCTCTGCCGGTGGCAGTGGCCGGCGCGCTCATGCCAGATGCGCACCTCGGCTACGGCCTGCCTATCGGTGGCGTGCTCGCCACGGAGAATGCGGTGATTCCGTACGCCGTGGGTGTGGACATCGCGTGCCGTATGAAGCTCACCGTGTACGACCTCAAGGCGAACAGCATCCCGGGACAGAAGGACCGTCTTGCCAACCTGCTGGAGAGCGAAACGCGCTTCGGCATGGGCGCCGAGTTCAAGCAACCTCGCAACCACGAGGTGATGGACGAGGACTGGAGCATCACGGGCCTGACGAACCGGCTCAAGGACAAGGCATGGGCGCAGCTCGGAACGAGCGGAAGCGGAAACCACTTTGTCGAGTTCGGCGCGTTCACCGTGACGGATGACCAGGCGCAGGAGTTGCAGGCTGCTGGAAACGGCGGACTGCGCGCGGGCGAATACCTCGCGCTGCTCTCCCACAGCGGGTCCCGTGGTACGGGCGCCCAGGTGTGTGAACTGTACAGCAAGCGCGCCATGGCCCGCCATGACGATCTGCCGAAGGAACTCAAGCATCTCGCGTGGCTCACGCTCGATGAGGAAGACGGCCAGGAATACTGGGCCGCCATGAACCTCATGGGGCGCTACGCTGCCGCGAACCATGCGGTGATCCACAAGCACATTGCGAAGAAGCTGGGCGCGGATGTGATCCTCGACATCGAGAACCATCACAACTTCGCCTGGAAGGAACGTCATGTCGTGAACGGCGTGGAACGCGAGGTGATCGTGCACCGCAAGGGCGCGACGCCGGCCGGTTCCGGTGTGCTCGGCATCATCCCTGGCTCCATGGCCACCGCAGGATTCGTCGTGCGTGGCAAGGGTCAGCCTGAGTCCCTGCACAGCGCGTCCCATGGTGCAGGCCGTGTGATGAGCCGCAGCAAGGCTTTGCAGTCCTTCACGTGGAGTGCCGTCAAGAAGCAGCTCGCCGCCGCCGGTGTCGAGCTCCTCTCCGCCGGTCTCGATGAGAACCCCGGTGTCTACAAGGACATCCATACCGTGATGGCCGCCCAGACGGATCTGGTCGATGTGCTCGGCAAGTTCGAGCCTCGCCTGGTGAAGATGGCGCCCGCGGGTGAGAAGGCGGAGGACTGAGGCGGTGAACAGTGAGCAGTAGGTCCGTGTTCAGTAAACAGTAAGTAGTAGTTGGTAAGTAGTGAGTAATGGGGTGCGGCAAAAAGCTCGTCGGAAATCTCATGCGGAACTTCTTCCCAGTCACCAGCACTGCTTACTGCTTACTGCTTACTGCTTACTGCTTACTGAACACTGACCTACTGGATACTAGATACTATTTCCCATCCACTCATCATACACCATCTGTGCCATGCACCTCCATCTTCCAACTGTGCTCGTGCTGAATCGAAACTGGCAGGCCATTCACGTGAAGACGCCGGCCGAGGCGTTCTGTATGATGTCCACGGGTGCTGCCACCGGTCTTGATGTGCAGGATGATGCCTCCATCGTTCCTGTGACGTGGGACCAGTGGCAGAAGCTGCCGGTGCGTGAGCATGATCAGTCTGCACGCACCACCAGCGGACCGCTGCGCATCCCCACCGTGATCGTCTCTGCGAACTATGCCAGAATGCCCCTGCGGCATCCGCGCTTCAGTGCGCGTGGCATCTGGAAGCGAGACGGTGGTCTGTGCCAGTACACGGGACGCAAGCTCGCCCCGGGAGAAGGCAACATCGACCACGTCGTCCCGCGGTCACGCGGGGGCAAGTCCACGTGGGAAAACTGCGTGCTGGCCCATCGTGAAGTAAACTCCCGCAAGGGAAGCAAGCTTCCCCAGGAAGCGGGTCTGCGCCTGCGTCAGACGCCTGTGACACCACGGGCGATTCCGGCCAGCATGGCGATTCGAAACCTGCACGGTGTGCGCGACTGGGAACACTTCCTTGGGTGATGGCTTGGGAAGGGTTGAGAGATGAGAGCCTGAGGAGAAGTCCTCGGGCTCTCTTGCTTGTGCGAGTTGCAGCGAGCTCGGAGGATGTGGGGTGGCGCGATAGCGCAATGGTATGGTGACCTTCACAACGCCGGCCGGAGGCCAGCGGTCCCAGGGCTAAGTGCGTCCTGATTACACTATAAGGACACTCACCTAGAACGTCCCACTACCCACGTATCGTGCCGTGGTACTGCCCCATTGTGCCACCTGGCCTTTCGCGGGCGGCGAGGCAATGTCATACACCTGATTACCCACGAAGCGCTGGGACTGGATGTTCCAGAGCATCACGGTACCATCACCTTGGAGACGATTGTCGGGTGTGGTATCGACGGCAATAACGGTGGTGCCGACATTGGCCTGCATGGCTGCCGCGGCCACCTGCACTTCGCTGGCTTCTGACTTTGTCGGGCTGCTATCAATGACCACCGTGCCGCGAGCGTCAGGATTGCCGCCGCGGTCGAAGGTCTTCGGCTTTACCTTTGTGCCTTCACGGTGTGCGATGGTCTTCACTGCCGTGCGGGCCCGTTGCTCAGCCACGCGGGTCTGCTGCGGAGTGGCGGGATAGGTGGCGAGCACCATCACCTTCACCACTTCCGGCAGACCGCTGAATTGCACTCCCGTACCGGGGCGGCGCATCCGGTCACCTAGTTGCGCCTCCGCACGACGGATGGCATCCATGCTGCAACCCGCCAGAAACACCGGACCTCCGGCAAGGCCGGCCATCTTCAGGAGTGTTTCACGGCGGGTCATGGCGAGGGATGCTTTCCGGGTTCGAGATTAGAAGCTGAGCTGCGTGCCGATGCCGAAGAAGAAGCTCGGCTCATCCACAAATCCGAGTCCGGGCTCGGTAAACGCAGCGCTGATATTGATGCCACCCAGGCGCCATTGCACGCCGAAGGCGTACGGTGTTTCATCGCTCAGATCTTCGTCCTTGGTGGAGACTTCACCTACAAGGTAGAAGCGCAGGGGAAGCTCCACTTCGAGGCCGAAGTATCCCACCGGACTGTCGCTGGGATCTTCACCGGGCTTTTCGATCCAGGTCTGGCGCAGACCGGCGTGGAACCCCACGGAGCGGAGAAAACCATCATCGGAGATTTCGCAACGCTTGAAGAGAGCGAGGAAGGCGTTGTAGTTCTCCTCATCACCAAGGAAGGCGTAACCACCGACGCTCAGCTCAGGCATGGGTCCCTCATCCTTCAGGAGGCGCACACGCACCATCGGGCCGCCGGAGAAGAGATCACCTCCACCGTCGATGTCCTTCGCGCCGAAGAGACCGCCCACTTCGAGCCAATCCGTGACACCGTAGGAAAGCAGCGCACCGTGGGCCATTACCGGGTCGGAGTCATTGTTCGGCAGGAAGAAGCAGTACTGCGCGGTGAAGGCACCCGCCGGCATGGTGCCGGAGGTGGGGTTGATGAAGAGACCGGTAGGCCCCTGGATGGTCAGCAGACCACGTCCACCGACGTAGTCCTCGAGGGGCAGCGGGGGCGCTGGCGGGTTCTTGGAGGAGAGGGTCACCTCACCCGCCTGCGCGGGAATGGAAAGCGCGGCTGCTGCCAGCGCACTGAGAGTCAGGAGAAACGTCGATCTCATGGTTGATGTGGGCTGTTGGTCGATGCAGCCCCAGCGTACATACCGCAACCGCACCCCGACAAGCAAAAAAGCTTTCAGACGCACGGGTCTGAGCCTCGTCCTGAAGGTGTGCGACGAAGTAGACAAAGACGGAACCACTACTAGATTCCCCTTCTGTGGATGAACGAGCGACAGGCCAGCCAATCCGGTTTGAGCATTACCGTGTTGCCACGGATGAGCAAGGCCGCCCCCTGAAACTGGGCGAAGGCGCCATGGGGGTCACGTACCTGGCGGAGGATACGAACCTCAAGGTACGAGTCGCGCTCAAGGTCATCCGCCCCCAGCTTCTGGGGGATGCGGAAGTGGGCCAGCGCTTTCAGCGTGAGGCACAAGCAGCGGCCCGGCTGAGGCATCCGAACGTCGCCGGCGTGTACCACCTCGGCATGGTGGACAATACCTTCTTCTACGCAATGGAGTTCGTGGAGGGGGACACGGTAAAGGATCGTGTACAGCGGGGTGGCCCGATGCCGATCAAGGAGGCCCTGGAAGTCACGCTGCAGGTTTGCGAGGCACTCGGCGCTGCGGAGAAGCACAAGATGGTGCACCGTGATATCAAACCAGCGAATATCATGCTGGAGCCGGTGGAAGATGACATCCTCCGGGTGAAGCTCATCGATTTCGGCCTCGCAAAGCCGCTCCATGCGGAGGCGCAGAACTCCATGGCGCTGCAGACGCAGGCAGGCATCTTCCTTGGCACTCCTGTCTTCGCCAGTCCGGAGCAGGTGCAGGACGTGCCTCCAGACAGCCGCTCGGATTTCTATGCACTGGGACTGACCCTGTGGTTCATGCTGGAAGGTCGCACCCCCTTCGAAGGTTCGCTGCACAAGGTGCTCTTTGATCAGGTGCACACGGCTCCACCCCTGGGCCGACTCCTGTGGGTGCCTGCAGAGGTCCGCGATCTGCTGGGCAAGATGCTGGAGAAGGAACCCGCAAACCGCCCCCAGACCGCGAAGGAACTACGGCAAAAGATCCATGACTGCCTGCGGGCTCTGGCCACCTCCGGCACCAGCTACACCGAGTGGCAGCAACGCTTCCAAGTAGAGGGCAAACCGTACGCGAAGCCCTGGGGCATGATCTACGAGGGGCAGGATACGCTGAGCGGCGCGGTTCGCCTTCACCTGCTGCGTCACGATCGCTTCAGTGATCCCAAGGCGCTCCAGGGTGTGATCGGAGATGCGCGTCGTGCCATCGACATCCATCATCCAAATATCCTGCGTCACCTCACCGTCTTTCCCACCAGTGGGGGCCAGGGCGCTGGATGGATGGTGGTGACGGAACATCCGGGAAACCAGACCCTGCTGGATCATCTGCGGAAGGTGAAGCAGATGCCCCTGGCCGAAACGATCGCCATCGTGGAGCGACTGGCTTCCGCGATCGATACCTGCCTTGCCAGTGATCTTATCACTGCGGATCTGGATCCCGCAGGTATCTTCCTGAAGCAGGTGCCGCGCACGGAGATTCACCCGCTCACGCAGACAGCGACCGCGACTTCCACATCGACCTCCATCACGTCTCCCACGACGGAGACGTTCGAGGTGGTGCCCAAGTTGAGCCCCATCAACTATGCCATTCTCACCACGCTGCGTCCTGCGGATGAGACGGCCATCGGTTTGACGCAGGGCCCCTTCCGCACAGAAGCGACCACACCGCAGGAGCTGGTGCAGCGGCTCGCGCTGCTCGCTTACCAGTGCCTGGGTGGTGCTGTGCCCAGTACGTGGTCACGTGTGCCTCGATTCATCCCGCTGGCTAACCTGACCCAGCGGCAGAATGACACCCTGCGCACCGCACTTGTCGATACCGCATGGACTCGTGCTGCGGACTTCGTGGAAGCATTCCAGCAGACAAAGGCCACCCCTCGCCGCACGGATGATACATCACGCATCACCACCTCGTCTGAAGCGACGGTGATGCTGACATCATGGCGCATGCTGGCGGACCTGGCGGCAGGCGACTCGAGCGAATTCTCCACGGAGCACGCGAATGAGTTTACTGGAAAGATCGAGAAACAAGAGGCGCCTGTCGATGCTGCGCCTGACACTCCAGAAGAATCCAAGTCGTCTGCGCCGGAAGCGGCATCACAAGTACCCGCACCGGCGGAGACTTCGGGCGAGCCTTCAGAAGGCGCCACCGCGACGCCTGAGGCAAGTGTCACTCCAGAGTCCGCTTCGGTGCTGGACTCGACGCTCGGCAGGGAGCAAACGCAAACGTGGAGCCGTGTCGAAGGTTCCACGGAGAGTACAGCAGTGGAGCCACCGGCTGCCACCCAGTCCACCGTAGCAGAGGCTCAGGGAGCCGCAACCGCCAGGACTGCCACGCAAACACTCTCGCCAAACGAAACTGAGACCATCATCCTCCCTTCGCGGACTGCTCAGCTTCCGGTGACATCCGCTCCGCCCGAGATCCGTGAAGAGCCCACCGTCGCGAAGGAAATCGCATCAGACAGCGAAGCAGGTGACTCTGGTGCGACTTTCTCAGCGCCGGAGATCTCCGAGTCGGCCATTCACACGGAGAGCAGCGTAGAGGCGCGCGCGGATGCGGCCACTGCAAGTGCACCAGTCGCTGAGGAGCCTTCGGTGAATACAACGGAGGAGCTCGAAGCGGAAGCTGCGCCCGCAACTTCGACCTCAAGCATTCTCGATGTTCCTGCGGAAGACGATGCCCAATCGTCTCCGCTGACCTCCGGCGTCAGCGACCGAGATGCGGGTATCTCTTCGAGTATTTCCGCACCAGAGACTGATGCCCGCAGGGATACCAGCACTGCCGCATCATTCACCGGGAGCGAAAGTCCGCCTCCGGCCCCACCAGCCATTGTTCCCCTCACGCCACGTCCTACCACAGCGACCTCTGCTGTTCCTCTGCCTCCACCGGCGCGTCCCCAACACCTCACGAGCTCGCCCTCTTCCAAGGCGCTTCAAGCGGGCACAAGCAGGCCTTCCTCTCTCCCAGGTTGGTTGCTGCCAGGCGTGGCAGCGCTTGTGGTGGTCATCCTCATCGCAAGCATCGCTGTGTGGATGAACGATGACACGGATGAGCCCGAAGTTCCTGACAGCCCCCCAGTGGTGGTGAATCCTCCGCCACCTCCCCCACCCGTGGGTCCCACCCTCACGGAACTCCTCACCACGGCAGGCGACGCGGTCACTGCCGGGAACCTGGCGGCGCTCGATGAGGCGCTTGGCAAGATTCGTGAAAAGTATCCAAACCAGACGTGGGAATCAGATGCTGCGGCGAACGCGTTTCGTGACAAGGTGTTTCGCGCCTACCACGCAGGGAAGCTGGGCGATGGCACCGAGGCCGCGCGCAAGTATCACGACGTACTCATCGGAGCCACACTCGCCAAGGAGTCCGACATTCCCCTGCTGAAGCAGATTTGCACGGATCTCTCCAGTACGGAAGACGCCGGGCGCGCGGAGCCCTTTGAAATGGCGCTGTTGAATTCGCTTGCGGCAGATCCGTCTCGCAACGAGCAACGCATTGAGGAAGCTCTCTCCCTGGTCAAAAAGCGTCCGAACAGCACTGTCGCGGAGCTGGCCCGCGGAATTCTTTCGAAGGAGCTGGAGGAAAGCGTGGACTACCTTGAGCAGGTGCCTCGTGATCCGTCCCAAGTCGAGTATCTGAAGAATGCCCTCACCGTACTCATGCCACGCATGCAGGAGATCGCCGAGGCTGGCGTGGCGGAGGCCTACTACATCCTCGGTGACAAAGCTCACAAGGAGGACAAACCGACCCTTGCTGAGCGGAATTTCGAACTGGCAGCAGACCTGGGCCATGCCCCATCCATGCGCCGCTACGGAAACGCTCGCACGAATACGGTGGGCGACCGCCCCGCAGATATGAATGAGGCCGCCTACTACCTGAGGCTCGCCAGTGCCCAAAATGACCTCCGTGCCAAAGTCTTTTTGGCAGACATCTATCTTCCCGCGGAACCTACAGAATCTCTTCCTTGGAGGGGCCCTGAGGCAGAGAAGCTACTGATCGAGGCCATCAAGGGAGGAGTTCCGGAGGCTGACTACCTCTATGGAGCCATGCTCATGGACTTCAAACCGGACGACGCCAAACAGCCTTTTGCACAGGAACTCAAAGGCAAGGAGAGATGGGACAAGGTGGTGGAGCATCTGCAGAAAGCCGAGGCGGGAAAGGTCTCACGCGCCTACCCTGCACTGGCTGCGGCACTGCTGTGGCATCCGTACAAAAAGGACATCGCAGGAGCCAAGCAGACCCTCGAAAAGGGAGTGCAGCTGGACCCGCCCAACCCCTTCTGCATGCTCCTCCTTTCAGATCTCATCAGCGGGCACCCCGCCAACAACGGTGTGAGGCCTTTCACCGCGGACCAAATTGCTGCCGCTGGTATCTATGCTGAGCCAGCACGCTCTGGGCAGCTTCGAAACAAAGCCATCGAGCTCCTGATCATCGCTGCCAAGAAAAATCAGGCCGATGCCGTCCAGTGGTGCGAGAAGAATGGTGTGCCCTACAAAAATTGAGGAACACGGGGGACGCCCCTTGAAACCTCCTCCCATCGGTGGTACGCGATCTTATGAGTCAGCAAACGGAAGGCTCCCCCAACCTGCCGGGCGGTGCGTACTCCGAGCTCGTCATCGGGCCCTACGATGAGGGCCGTGTGCAGGCTGCGGCGAAACGCGCCCAGGAGCACCTGCACGGAAAGGCAGGCATCGCTTTTATCTTTGTCTCGTGCGACTACGAGCCGCACGTGCATGATCTCACCGAGCTTGTCCAGATCCACGCCCGCTGCCCCCAGGTGGTGGGCTGCTCCGCCGGGGGGCTCATCGGCACCGGACAGGAAGATGAAAATGAAAGCGGCTTCTCGCTGCTCGTCCTGCAGGTACCGCAGGAGGAGGTGGCCGTTTTTGAGCTCCCGCCCGAATCCACGAGCCCGGAGTGGGAACAGGCCAGGCGCTTCAATCGCGAAGAGGCGAACGGCTGGATCCTGCTGGGCAATCCCGTGATGGTAGGCGAGGACTGGATGACCAAGTGGAACGAAGCCATGGGTGGCACGCCGACCTATGGAGGCCTCGTGAGTGGAAGTTTCCGAGGTGAGGAGCTCTTTATTTTTACGGACAAGGAACTCAGCGCCGCGGCTGCAATCGCCGTGGGCATCCGTGGTGACTTGCATTTTGGCGGTTTGGTCAGCCAGGGCTGCCGGCCAATCGGCGAGCCCTTGACCATCACCAAGGCGGATCACAATCTCATTCACCAACTGGCCTCGGTGAACGCGTATGAGCAGCTCCAGGCCGCCTTCCACAGCCTGCCGGATGATCAACGTGAGAAGGCCCAGGGAAACATCCTCGTGGGTCTCGCGATGACGGAGTACGTGGATGAATTTCACACAGGCGACTTCCTCGTGCGCTCCATTTTGGGCGGCGATCCGAGTCAGGGCATCCTCGCCGTGGGCGCGATGCCACGAGTGGGCCAGACGATGCAGTTCCAGCTGCGCGATCGCGATGCCGCGGACAATGAGCTTCGTGAGATGCTTCTGCAGAAACGTCATGATCTGGGCACCCTCCCCTTTGCAGCGCTGCTCTTCTCCTGTGCCGGCAGGGGGAGTCATCTCTTTGGCACCCCCAGCCACGATGCGGGACTGGTGCGCGAGGTGTTTGGCAATGCACCGCTCGCAGGCTTCTTCTGCAACGGAGAAATCGGCAGCGTCGGGCAACGGGCCTACCTGCACGGCTTCACTGCCAGCGCGGTGCTCTTTGTGCGGCGCGAGGATGCCTGATGCAGCTCCACGCAGGTCAACCCTTGGGCATCATGGTGTAGGGCACCACCAGCACCGGGCAGGTCGTCTTGCGCAGCACAGCATCTGTCACGCTGCCCACCAGCAGGTGGTAGAGCGCTCCGTGACCGTGCGAGCCCATCACGATGAGTCCTGCATGGATCCGCTTTGCCTCACGCAGGATCACATCGGCCGTCGAGCCCTCAAAATGCAGGTAGCCGACAGCCAGCCCTCGCGCGGCGAGATCGGAACGGATCTTCTCCAGCTTCTCATGGTCCTCCCGGAAATCCCGCTCCACCGCCTCTTGTACCACGACGGGACCCGCCTCGAATCCGACGAATGCCGGGTCAGGTAGTGCTACGTGCAGCAGGGTGATTTCATCACCTCTCGCCTCGGCCAGTGAGGCCGCTGTCTCAACCACCTGCGGAGAAATGTCCGAAGAATCCACGGGGACAAGGATCGTGCTCATAGGAATGGATCCGGTTGTTCAAGGATCTCTGACCACTTGGGCTGTGGTTCATTCGAGAAAAGGCACGCCTTCGAGCAGCAAAGAAGCGATCTTGGGCAAATGTTCAGGGGCCAGCACCACCGCCAGCACCGGCACGGCAATGGCCACATCTGCCAGCACGTGGCAGAGTTCAGGGGACATGCGCTTCGCCAGGTGGTGCACCACACCCAGGAGGATGGTGCTGAAAAGCACCGCCGCGCAGAAGAGAACCAGTGGCAGCGGCATCTTGCGGCTCAGCGTCCAGCACACAAATCCCGCCAGTGAGATCAACAGCATGGGATACAGGCGCGCAATGTGCGGCCACGTCTGTGTGATGCCATCAGGATCCGGTTGTGTATCCGCCGCTCGTTCATAGCAGGACACGGCAATGCAATTGAGGGAGCACAGCAGAGCCAGCATGAGCACCTCTGGAGAGAACGGATGGGCGAGCTGATCCCCGGTGAAAAAATTCACACTCAGCGAGCATCCGATGGCAAAGAGGTATCCGCAGACGACCTCCTTGGGCAGGAAACGAAACGAATCCCCCGCACGCCGACCCACGGCAAGAGCCAGCAGGGCCACCAGCACAGTACCATACAGAATCTTGAAAGGCACAGGCACGGGAAGTGCCCACAGGACCACACCGCCCACCATGCAGGCCATGATATTCCCCACCGTGTAAATCAACCGGTGTCCACGCGCAGCGAAATGCAACAGATAGAGTGCGACGATGAAACCAAGCGCCTGGCCGCGCCAGAAGATGCCCTCGGGAATCTCTGCAAGGGCGAGCCAGAGCAATGCAATGCCGCCAGCCGGTACCACGAAGAAGATAAACAAACTGCGGTGCCTGCGGTAAAATGCATGGCGCGCGGAGAGTCGCGCATCCTTCTTCACCGAAAAGCCGTCCAGCACACGGTCCACGACATAGATCAGCCACACTGTCAGGAAGAGCGCGGCGTACACCGAAGGCAACAGCGAAACCTTGTGCGCGCGTGCCAGCGCCGCCTGACAAAGAATGGCCACCAGCGGCGCATCAAGGCTCAACACATTCGGCCACAGCCACCACGGGATGTGGGACTGGCTGGTTGACGTACTGGAGGCCACTGACACAGCCCATATCTTCAAGGAATGCCCCCGGAATGTCCACCCGATTTGACCTTTGCTTTGCGCTCACATCATGGCATTGTTTATGCCACGGTTTGAAAAGTCACCTGCGCCATGTGGCCGGGCCTTTTCCCCTGTCAGCCTGGCTGATTGTTTGACTGCTTCCCTTTCTCCCGAACGAATGAAATACCTCACCGTCATCCGGCATGCCAAATCTGACTGGAACACCGGAGTGAGCGATCACGAAAGGCCGTTGAATGAACGGGGGCTTAGGAATGCACCGATCGTGGCCAGATTTCTTGGCAGGACGTATCTGGGCATGAATGAAACGGTGGCTCTGCTGCCCCGGCCGGATCGCCTCGTCACCAGCACCGCCATGCGTGCAAAGACGACGGCCCGCATCATGCAGGAGGAACTGGGCTACAATCCCGGCGTTGTTGTCGAGGAGCCGCGCATCTATCTCGCCGAAGCCAGGGCGTTGCTCGCGGTCGTGCGTGAGTTCGATGATGCCTGGAGCCACGTGATGCTCTTTGGTCACAATGACGGCCTGAGTGACTTTGTCCGCAAGCTCCTCCAGCGCGACCACCTTGGGAAAAGCATGCCCACCTGCGCCGCGGCGTTGCTGGAGATCCCGTGGCCCTCATGGGCTGCGGTGGATTGGGACGAAGCCCGCCTCGTGGGCTACGTGACTCCCAAGCTCATCGAGAAGCGCTTCCCCGAGAGCGAAGAGCCCAAGGGCGCCGAAGACCATTCGCAGTAAATCGGCATAGAAAAAGCAGGTGGGGCCGCCACCTGCTTTTCATGGATTCGTTGCGCTGGATTCTCTACCAGCAGATGCCCTCGTAGTTCCAGTCGAGGGTCTTCAGATCCCGCCAGCCGTTCACGTCGATGACACACTGGTCCTTCCGCACGGAGGCCCTGAGTTGCTCAGGCTTCGCCACCTTCTGGGCGGCCACGATGATATCGCATTTTGCAATCACCTCCTCCGGAGTATCGCGCAGAAGCTGGGCTAGATGCGGCATGCGTCGTGAGATTTCAGCCTCGTTTGCCCCCACCAGGCGCGACGGATTGAGGTTCGCATCGTAGATGTGCAACTCATAGCCTCGGCCCAGCAGGGTTTCCGCCACGGAGACCATGGGACTGCCGCGCAGGTCATCCGTGTCCTTCTTGAAAGACAGTCCGAGGATACCCACTTTGCGGCTCGGTTTGGCAGTGATCATTTTCAAAAGCCAGTCGAGGTGTGCCTGGTTTGAGTTCAGCACGTTGTCCAGTACCGGCAGACTCACCCCCTCCATGCGTGCGAACGAGCCCAGCGCGCTCACATCCTTGGGCAGGCAGGAGCCACCGAAGGGATTGCCAGGCTTCATGTAGTAGCGCGAGATGTTGAGCTTCTCATCTCGACAGAGGACATCCATCACCTGGGAACCATCCACGCCCACGTGGCGGGCGATGCGGCCAATCTCATTGGCAAAGCCCACCTTCAACGCGTGGAAGTAATTGCAGGAGTATTTGATCATCTCTGCGCCTTCCCATGCAAGGATCTCGGCGTTTTCCCCAAGCAGTTCCAAGGGTTCGCGACCGGCGACGTTGCTGCCGTCATGGGTCCCGACAACGCAGAGCGAAGGCTCACGAAAATCCTTCACTGCTGTCCCTTCACGAAGGAACTCAGGACAGTAGTAGATAGCGACCAGCCCCGCCTGCATCAACTCCGCGAAGAAGTCCTGCACCATCGAGCGCGTGCTGCCGGGAAGCATCGTGCTGCGAAAAATCAGCACATGAGAGCTGCCCTTCGCGCGGATGCCGTCCGCGATCTGCTGCGATACCTTGCGCACAAAGTCGAGGTTCAATCGACCGGACTCCAGAGAAGGCGTGCCCACGCAGATGATCGATACATCCGAGGAACGCACGGCCTCCATCGCGTCGGTGGTGGCCCGCAGGCGGCCGGAGTCTTTGGCGGAACGCATCAGGTCATCAAGCTGCGGCTCCACGATGGGCGAGAGGCCATCGTTAAAGGCCTGCACCTTGGGCTGCTGCACGTCCGCGCCGATGATGGAATGCCCCCGCTCTGCCAGACAAGCGGCGGTGACGGCACCCACATAACCCAAACCGAAGATGGATACATTCATGGTCGAAAAAGAGAGCTCAGCCTAAACCCAAGGATTGGTATTCACGCAACTGCGGAGAAAGAAATGGAGGCAAGTTTTGCAAAAGAGTGCCCGGTCACGCATCAGCACGCGCAAAGACCGTCTCCAGACTTCCCGTGCAGCGCACCTCCAGCACCACGCAGTCCTCCACACGCCCATAGCTCCTGGAGGCGCGCGCGCGCTTCAGTTCGATTTGCAACGACTCACCTCGTACCTGCATGCGCCAGGTATGTGCGCCACGGCGAAGCCCCACCTCGCCCATGCTGGAGGTCATCGGCATCGTCTTCACGGCTACGTAGCACTCTGGTGTGAAATACCAACGCACCCGAAATCCGCCGCCTCCCTGCTCCTCGTCGTGCACATGGATTTCCGAGTGCCCTCCCCCATCGCCGAGGCGCACCGTGCGAGTGAACCTGTGGCCTTCGTGATCGAGACTGGCTTTCATCGCGTCGCTTTGCGCCTTCTCTTTCACCAGCCCGGGACGCGCATGATGCTGGGTCAGCAAAAATGCTCCCATGCGCCGGGGGGTCTTGAAGCTATCGACCGGCTGGGGGCCATTGTGAGCTTCCCACGCCGCGAGCTCAGCACGCAATTCCCTTGCACCAAAGTATCCGCCGGTACCAGGATCAATGACCAGCGCCTGCTCACCATCCCAGAGGGAGAGATGAAGCGCATCGCCATGCCCGTGTGCCGCCATCTTGCCAAAGCCCAGCGGTGATGCATCGAGGCGCACCTTCCAGCCATCGAGCTGGCCCACCGCCATGCCGGCGTCCTTTGCAAACCACCAGCCGGCTTCAGAAGGGTGGTTGGCTGTCACCCTCAGAGAGCCCGCATTGCCCAGCCAGTGATTCAGAGCCACTCCGTCGCCACTGCTTTCATCAGAAAGCCACGCCCGCCACTCGCCCGCTGCATGCGCCCGATGGGATGGCAGGGGAACAATCTGTGCATCATCTGAGTCACCGTAGTCCCACGGCTCTCCACCGGGGTGCTCCATGCGAGAGAAAAACTCTGCCGCCAGCGACAGTCGCTCCATGACTGGTCCATCATTTACCTTCATTGCGCGGCTCGCATGCAGAGCCATCTCAAAGGCAAACAGATGGTAGTGCAACGCTTGCTCATGATTGCCGCCATCGTTCCCAAACTGCGCCATCACACAGTGGGCAATTTCTTTCCACAGTTCCACAGCGCTGCCGACAAAGCACTCCATCTCTGGCCAGCGCGTCACGGCCAGCAGCAGCCCGGTGAGTTCCCCAAGGCGATGATTGTTCGCCGACGATCCGAAGGAAGCATAGCGCTTCACCCACCAGGTGTGCGTGGGAATGATGGCATCCACCAGCCGGCGCTGTGCCGCCATGATTTGCGCATCTTTCCGGGCAGGCGCGTCGGCGCCATCCCGCACCAGGGCATCGAACCAGCAGAAGTTCATCAAGCGCAGCCCCCCCTCGAGAGCGCTGGTCCAGTTGATCCCGCGCCCCATGGGATTCTTTTCCACCCAATCCAGGAGCCACGACTGCGCCATACCGATGGCGGTCAGGTCTCCGTTTTCGCGTCCGTGCATGGCCAGGCGGACCATTTCTGCCCACCGGTTGATTTCCCAGATGGTGCGCGCATCGGCACCCGGTGGCAGGGATCGGTGATTCAGGTGACGCTCCTGGCACGGCACCTCCACACCACCCGCGTGATCCTTGTGCCAGATGGGAGGGAGGGCCACTTGAATCTCGCGCCATCCATAGAGCGACCAGGTTCCTGCGAGAAGTTTCTTTGCATCACGGGCCAGCTGGTCCTTGAGCATGGAGGGCGCGCTACCCACCGGCGGCAACCATGGAGCGGGAAGCGGCTCGGCACTCACACGAGCACCGTCCAGCGCACCAGCATCACGAGCTTCCGTACGCGCGCGAAGTTTCTCACGGACCCTGCCAACAACCTCCACCGGATCCATGACCATCAAACGGTGATAGTACCACTGCAGCGAAGCCATGCGGTTGTTCTTCAACGGAACAGCAGAGGTGCTCTTGTTGTTCATCGTCACCATGAGGCCGCTTTGTTTACAAGGTCACCTGACGGTTCTCCCGAATGCTCTCCAGCACCGCAAATGTGAGCATCATGCTCTGATGGATCTCTGCATACGGCATGGGATGTTCACTTTCCCCTTTCAGAAAAGCAGACCACGCGGCCATCTCCTCGGCGTGACCTTTGCTGGTGTACTTCTTCTCCGTCCCCTTGCGCTTCTGATACAGGCTGAGCTTTTGGAAGTTCTCGCACTCTGCCACCAGTCCACTAGCGAAGACTCGGAAACTCTCCTTCGGGAATGCAAAATCCCCCTCTGCCGTGTACACCAGCTGGAATGACGAGCCATCGCTGAACTCCACCTGTGCGGTCACGGAGTCCGGGAAGGCGTTCCTGCCACGTGCGGGCCATACGGTTTGCGCAGTCACCTTCTGCGGTTTCGCGGAAAGCACATGACACGCAAAGTCCAGGAAGTGGCACGCTTCGCCGAGTACACGACCGCCGCTCTCCTCGAGATTCGCGTACCAGTGGTCCGGAGCCAGCGGCCCGGCAAAGACATGATAGGTCAGCGTCTTGGGACCAGGGATGGCCCGCAACACGCGCATGAGTTCCACCGTGGCAGGAGCAAAGCGTCTGTTGAATCCCACCATCACGCTGCCAGTTCCATGGCCATTGCTTTGATGCACCTCATGAGAAATGTTTTCCAGCTCCTCCACTGTGAGGCAGAGGGGCTTCTCCACAAACACATGCTTACCCGCCTTCAAGCCATCCAGCACCAGCGGTGCGTGCAGATGGTGGCGCGTGCCAATCATCACAGCGGAGCCGCCTTCGCGACTGAAGACCCTCGCCGAATCGGTCTCGGCATCCTGGAAACCGAACTTCTCGCGCACATGGCGGGCGCTCAATCCGGTGCCATTCACAATCGTCCCGAAAGACACCTGCCCCTTCACATGGGGAAGCAGCATCGTGCGCGCAAAATTCCCTGCACCAATCACATCAAGCACCATGCCGTTGCCACTCTGAAGCTTGATGGGTGATGTGCCGTTTACGCAGGCCTGTTTGGCAGGAGATTGGACTGCCGCAGGCACTGCTACTTGCTTGCCATCATATCCCAGCACCACGCCGATATCAGCATTCCCCTGCTGCATCAGATCGTTGTACACGGACACCGCATCGCTGAACTGGGCACGGCGCGTAGTTACTGGATTCAGATTGAGACCTCCTGACTTCATCAAGTGCAAGCAGGATTCGAAGTTCCTGTTCTCCGTCCAGCGCACATAGCCAACCGGATAGTCCCGACCACCCCACTCGTACTGTGGATCATAACGTCCCGGCCCATAGCTGCGGGAGTAGCGCACCTGAATGTCTTTCATGTACGCCGTCTTCCACTCGAGCTGCGCATCATAGATGCCCACAATCACCAGCGTACCGCGATCCCGCAGGCAGGCGATGGCCTGGTCTGCAGGCGCGGAGGTCTTGCCCCCCACGCAAAGGAGCACCGCATCCACACCAAGGCCATCTGTCCATTCGCGCACGGCGTCTTCCACCTTGGTGGCGCCTGGATTCACCACACGTTCCGCGCCCATTTGCTGCGCCACCGCGAGGCGCTGCGCAACATAGTCCACGCCCATGACACGCACACCAGATGCAGCCAGCAAACTCGTGGCAAGTTGACCCACCAGCCCTTGTCCCATCACCAGCACGCGCTCTCCCAGTCCCGCTTGTGCTTGTCGCACGGCCTGCATCGAGATGGATGCAAGTGTGGTATACGCCGCCTGCCAGTCCTCGACGCCGTCGGGGATGGGAGATGCCAGCAGATCCGGCACGGCAATCATTTCTGCGTGGAAGGCGCATTCCGCACCGCCACATGCCACTCGATCTCCCACTTGGAAGCGCGTGTTCGCAGTATCCACGGCCACCACTTCTCCAGCGGCGCTGTAACCGAGAGGTGAAGGTGACTCGAGACGGTTCTTCACTTTCTGCAGCGCAGCCTTCCAACCCAGCGTGCGAGCCGTATCGAGGACCTTCTTCACCTGATCTGGACGCGCCTTGGCCTTTTGCAGCAGGGACATGCGCGCCTGCTCCACCTTCATCTTTTCGGTGCCGGGACTGATCACCGAACAGGTCGTCCTGACAAGGATGCCTCCGGGCGGAGGTACCGGCACCGGCACCTCCTGCAGCTCAAGTCTACCGTCCTGATATTGGGCAAGCTGTTTCATGAAATGTTATAAAATAGTCATCGCTCAGACCGCAGCTAGGCCAGTGAGATGGGGCCATCCGGTGTCCTATCGAGAAAGGTGCGGTGCCAGATCTCCCAGGTGAGCAGTGTCCAGAGCCACATGCTGTGATCCTCACGACCCGCACGATCCTCTTCCACCCATCGGCGCACCGTCTTCGCATCCATGAGGCCGCGTGATTTCACCTGCGACTCGCTGAGCAATTCGTCCACCAGCGGGCTCAAGGGACCGCGCATCCAGGAACGCAGCGGGCTGTTGAACGAGGCCTTGGGACGATGCACCACATCACGCGGCAGGTGCTTCTCACCGATGACTTTGAGCAGGTGCTTTTGGATGCCTCCCTTGATCCGCAGATGCGGAGCTGCCTGGAACATCGCCGCGGCCACATCCTTGTCCACCAGCGGCGGACGTGTCTCAATGCTCGCCGCCATCGAGGCCTTGTCACTGTAGGTGAGATTGTGCTCGGGCAGGAATACGCGCGTGTCATTCAGGCACATGCGCGTTAGGTAGGACGAGCCATTTCCTTCCATCAAAGCGTGCTGCTTCTCCCAGAAGTTCGTCTGGCGATAATCTGCTCCATTGAAGAGTTCGGCGAACTTTCTCGCGTTCAGCGAAAGGTCCGATGCCAGGTAACGCTCGGCAGCGGGCAGGGTGGCATACCCCAGGAAGCGCTTCGCCATGCGCACGGTCGCAAACCCACGACTGGAGCTCGCCACCGGAAGCTGCGAGACCACGCCATTCACGGCCCCCTGCAACCATGATGGGCACCACCGGCCAAACTTCTCGGCGTGCAGGCAGGCGAGATGTTTCTTGTATCCGCCGAAAATCTCGTCCCCACCCACGCCATTGAGCAGAACTATGATGCCCATGTCGCGGGCTTGTTTCGAAATCAGATAGGTATTGATCGCTGCGGGGTCGGAGAGCGGCTCATCCATATGCCACACCATGAGCGGCAGCAGCTTCACAATATCCGGCTGTATCTCCAGCTCATGCAGACGGAAGCCGAACTCCTTCGCCACGCGGCGCGCGTAGATCACATCCTCCGAGGTCTGCTCAAACTTCTGGTCTTGCGAGGCAAAACGGATTGTGAAGGCATCAATGGTGGCGCTCGTGTGCTTACGCATGAGCGCGCAAATCAGCGAGGAATCCAATCCCCCACTCAGGAAGGCGCCAATGGGCCTGTCTGAGATCATCTGCATCTCCACGGCACGCTCCACCAGATCGCCAATCTTCTCCAGCGCCTCCTCTTCATCAGTCAGCGTTTCGGAGGGTGTGATGCTCCAGTAGGAGTACTGCGCCAGCTTACCTCGCTCCCACACCATGATGTGCGCCGGTGGCAGCTTGCGGATATTGCGAAAACCCGTTTCCGGCGAAATCAGGAAGCGCGTCGGGTTGCGCATCGCGTCGTCATCACGTTGCGCCCGAACAAGCGGCACCTGCAGCAGGGCCTTCACCTCTGACGCGAACACCAGGCCACCACTCACTTCCGCGTAGTACAGGGGCTTGATGCCAAGATGATCGCGCGCCATCACGAGACGTCCCGTCGTGGTGTCGAGCCACGCAAAGGCAAACATCCCATTGAGCCGCTCCACACACTTCTCGCCCCACTGAATCAAAGCGTGCAGCAGCACTTCCGTGTCGCTGCTGGATCGGAACACACACCCTTTTGCCTCAAGCTCGGCACGCAGTTCGCGGTAGTTGTAGATCTCGCCGTTAAAGACAATCCAGTGCCTGCCGTCGTCACTGCGCATGGGTTGCGCGCCCGCGGAGGAGAGATCAATGATGGAAAGGCGATTGTGCGCGAGTCCGCAATGGTGCTGCTCAAACCACACCTGGTCATGCGCATCCGGCCCGCGATGCCGCATGATGGCGGACATCCTTTCCAGGATCTCTGCGTCACCGCAGCCAATCATTCCCGCAATCGAACACATGTGATGAACTTTTGTATATTGGCGGCAATCCCGCACCGCCCATGAATCACGCAGCTCTGCCAGCCACCATGCTGTACACTTTGCGCACGGTCTGATAGTGACGCTCCCAGGTCATGGCACGCGCCCGTTCACGACCCTTCGCACACATCTCAGCGTGCAAAGAGCCATCCTTCAGCAGGGACATGATCAAACGCGCAGCCTCGGCGGAATCGCCTTCATTGTAGAAGAGCGCAGCATCGCCCGCCGCTTCCGGATTTGCAGTGCTCCGGTTCGTCACCACTGCCGCGCCGGCGGCCATGGCTTCAGGGATGGTGAAAGTCAATCCTTCCAGCGTGGAGGGAAACAGGAACACATGCGCGCTCTGATAAGCCGCGATGAGGTCATCTCCGTATGTGGGTCCCAACTCCACAAACCCTTCAGGTCCCACCACCTCTTCAATCCGCGCCTTCAGTTCTGCTGGCAACCGCTCGCCCGCACGGACAAACACACAACGACGCTCACGAAACTCATCGCGGAAGTGCTCAAAGATGCCGGGGAGTGAACCAAGGTTCTTTCGAGAGATGGCCGAGCCCACACTAAAGAGGATCTTCGGCAGTGCGCGCACCCGTTGTGCCACCTCATTGTCTTGCGGCACCTGCTTCTGGAACCTTGCGAAATCCATGCCCGGCACAGCCACCGTCACACGCGAGGGGTCGATGCCAAGAATCTCATGCAGACGGTCCTTCGTCTCCTGAGAAATCGAAATGAGATGATCCGCTTCGCGCAAATGCATCACGGTACGACGGAAGCGCTCAATTTGCACCGGAGTCAAACCGTCCGCGAGTTGCAGAGGGACCAGGTCAAACACGGTGGCCACCACGCTGCGGCACCCCTTCTTGAGGTGAGGAATCAAGTGGGCATAGCTGTGATCCAGCACATGGGCCACCTCCGCCTTTTCCTGACCTGCGCGCCACGGGTAGATGAAATGCTTGTGCATCGCCCGCTGAATGCGCCCCGCAGCGGCACTGCGAGCGGGTGGTCCGCCCAGCCATGGAGGTGCCGCAGCCTTCATCCGGTCCCCACTGCCACCAGCGTGATGCCATCCTGACTCGCAGCGGGCCAGCTCTGCCCAGTAACGATCCATCGAAGCCCAACCCTCCGCAGGCAATGCGGGATACCAGGCAACGCGTGCTTCTGTGCCACGAGCACTCATCCTCGAATCATTTCGTGTTTCAGTTCCAGCTCTGCCTCGGCGTTCACACCGATGGGCAATACCCTGTTCATCCAGCGCCAGAGTTCGGCTCCACGCACATGAGCGCTGAAGGACTCACCCGTGGCTCGTGCCGCCACCCGCATGGGAGCGCGGATTTCCTCGCGCATGAGTTTCATGAGCAGTGCAGCCGTACCGATGGCATCATCGGGATCAAAAGTGAATCCATTCACTCCATCCACCACGAGCGCTTCGGCCGCACCGGCGTGCTTGCTGATGAGAAGTGGCAGCCCCAGGCAGGCAGCTTCATGCACCACGGCTGCATAGGTATCCTGACGTGTAGGCAACACAAAGACATCCGCCGAACCCACCGCATTTCGAATGGCCTGTCCCGTGAGAAAGCCTGTAAGCTCGCAGTGATGCCCCAGACCATGTTGATCAATCGTCTGCCGCAGCCAGGATTCATCACCACCGCCAACAAAGCGCAACTTGAAATTGCCTACCCCACCCGCCTTTAACTGGGCCGCCGCGGTGAGAAGAAGGTCAAGCCCCTTGCGCTTGATGAGTTGTCCCAGATACGCAAACACCACTGGCTCATTGCTTGCACGCTCGCGTTCCATCGGTGTGTACAAGCGGCTGTCCACCGCGTGATAGGCCGGGAACGTGGGTCCGTGTCCGCCGCTCAGGGATTCGTGCGCTGCGGGGCAGCAGGCCACGACACCGTCCACCAGTTTGCTCCAGAATCCATGCCACCAGCGTGTGCGTGCGTGGAAATAGTGCGCATTGCGTTTGCCCACTTCGGTCGAAACGATGACGGGAATCCGGCGGTATTTCGCATAGATGAGTCCCTGCAGGGTGAAGGGCGAGAACTCATGAATCAGCACTGCGCGCACATCCTGCTCCTTCAGCATGCGCCAGGCCTCTCGTGAGGGAAGATAAGTGTCATACTTCCCTTTTTTTCCCTCGAGCGCCGCGTCTGAGGTATCCATGCGCCGCCGCGTGCTTGCAGCCATGCAAATGTCGATGTTCTCACCACGCGGCGTCACCGCTTCCTCAGGATGCTCTCCCTTTTCACTGGTGGGCCACAGCAGCATGGTACGCCACGGGTTGGGCTGCGCCTTGGCCAGCGCCTCATAAAGAGGCTTGAAGAAGGTGCCCCGTGCTTTCGTCACGATGGCCAATGTCGGTGGTCTGCTCACAAGTGTGGGGACGCAGTTTCTTCCTTGGACCCGGCGTGGAGTGCACCGCGCAGATTCGGACTGCTCAACCGCGCCCTGGAACCATCCGGCAGTGCCAGTGCCAGCTCCGCCGCGAATCGCTCCGCATACGCCGCACCATCGAGCGCATGCTTGAGGTGCACCCCACGCTCCGGCTGCCATGCACCGGTCACGTATTCCTCCAGGACATCAGCAATGCGGACCGCATCAAACTCGACCCTTCTTCCATTCACACCGTCTTCCAGGATCATCTCACTGCCATGATGTGGCGTGAGGAAGAGGGGCAGCCCACAGGCTGCTGCTTCCACCTCCACGAGGGCAAAGGCTTCTGAATAGGACGGGAACAAAAATCCATCCGCAGACGAGAGGTATTTCTCCACGTCGGGCACCATTCCGGTGAAGGTGACAAAAGCATCCCAATCCGGATGCCTCGACTGGAGCTGCTGCTTCAGGGCCTGCAGGCGTTGGGCACTGCCTCCAAGCACCAGCAGGCGCGCGCTCGCTCCTTGCCCGCCTCTTTCACGAAGCTTGGCTACCGCATCCACGGCGAGGAAGAATCCCTTGCGTCGATAATGCCCCGCGCTCACAAACACGAACACATGATCCTGCGTGGAGATGCCGAGTTGGTTTCTCAGGGCCTCACGATGCAACCCCCGGAGTGCAGGGTGAAAGCGTTTCGCATCGTAGCTGTTCGGAAGCACCTGCACGTTGAGCTTCGGATTTACCTTCCGTACGTCCCCCGCCACCGCTTCAGAGACACAGAGCACACGCTTGGCTGTCGTACTGTGCAGGAATCGTTTCGCGAGCCAGAGGCTTCCAAGATTCGTCACGCGCTCAAACACGTCACGCATCGAGCGCATGCCCAGCGTGCGTTGGCGCCGTTCCCAATCGAAGGGCGAAAAGTGCACGTGGCACACCTCACAGGAAGGGAGATACCACGCTACACTGTAGACCACATCGGGCCGTGCATGCCTCTGCACTCGAAATTTCCACCACGCGCGCAAGCGCACCCAGAAGGAGAAAGCATAGCTGTCCAGCGTGTGCACCTTCCCCACCTGCGGCAGTTTTTCGATTCGGTCCACCTTCACCTCCTCATCTGCGTGCCAGCACCACACCTCGATCTCCCAGCCCTGCGCCTTGAGCGCAGGCAGAGCGGCCACGATGCCCTTCATGGAGGGACTCGTGCGGCTCAAGTTGGGATCGACGATGAGCAGCTTCATGCCTTCTTCTGGAAGAGCATCAGAATGCCGAAGGGATCGCAGGACTTCCGTTCATCCAGCGAACACGTGGTCTCTTGGTCCACCCAAGCCACGGGAAGGAAGACGCCACGAGCCGGCAGCTTCCACGCCTGCTTCATGCGATCCGTGGTATTCCTCGTCAGGAAGTAGTCGGTGCGCAGCGGTTTCAGGCCTAGCGGCTCAAAGAGTGCCAGCAGATCCGCATCGGTATATCCCTTGCGCACATGGTCATCATTGGGAAAGGGCTCCGGAGGATGCGGCACGGTGATGAGTGCATGGCCACCTGGCTTGAGGATGCGCACCAGTTCCCGGGCCACACCTTCGTGATCGGCAATGTGCTCAATCACCTGGGTACTCATCACCATATCCACGCTGGCATCAGCCAGTGGAATCTCGAGCAAAGAAGCCTGCATGGTCTGCACTTCCGGGCGCCAGCCCAGGTTGGCTTGCAACTCACGGTAGTTGTTGTCGTCGTACTCAAGGCCAATCACCTTTTCGCAAAGTCCCTCATCCAGCACGCGACGCGCGAATTCGCCGGAACCGCAACCTCCATCGAAAAGGGTTCCTACTTTGCCGATCTGCTGGAAGGCCTCACGCAAGCGGGGCCACTCCACACGATAGCGGATGGTATTCGAGGTGTAGAGCACCCGGCGAAGGATGGATCGTACGGACATAATGGCTTGTGGTTGATTGAAAGGGAATGACTCAAGTGCCCATTGCTCATCCCCATCGTGTGGAGGGACGCAGGGGGTGACGCTCGGCAGAGTAGGGTCTCAGTACCATGGGTCTCACGGAAGGTTCGGGCACCTCTTCTTCGTCAGATTCCTCAGCTTCCTGAGTGAGTGTGTTCCTCCGGATGGTGCCCGCTGCGAGGCCCAAATAGGTGACCACCACCAGATTGATAGGCACCGTGTGAAGGTTGTTCCCCCCCATCAGCATGAGGGCGCCAGCTACCGCCAGCAGAGCAAGCACAAACACCGCCGCATCTCGATCCATCGAGTCTCGAATGCCCAGGACGGTGCGATGCGCAAATCGCGCTGTGAGGAAGAGCGCTGCTCCTACGGCAGCCAGCCCCATGACACCGAAATTGATCAGGATCTTATTGATGGAGTCATGGCTGTAGGATTCATCGTCGAACTCCTTGCCGCCGCCCGTTGCACTGCTCCAGCGTGTACCAATGAGACTGTAGCTGCTCGCCCGCTTCAAGCGTGTCCACCCCTTCAGGCGGTCCGCAAAGGTTGCAACGCGGACCACTCGATTGGTCCAGCCGCCGGATCCTTCAATGGCCGAGTTCATAGCCCCCAGATTCTTGAGCGCAACATCCGACAGCATCACAGCTGCAATCGCCATGGTCACACATGAGGTGTAGAAAAACACCGTACCCGCACGTGTCCGAAACAGAATGTAGGTGCCTGCCACCAGGAAAGGGACCAACAACAGCGTGCGCTGCATCGAGACGTACAGACCCACGCCATAGATGACGGTGCACAGCAGGAAACCCATCCGTGCCCTCGCATACCGCATCGCATGCCAGACACCAAAACAGAAGAGATACATGATGACCCCGAAGGCCGAGGAGGTGGAAGCAAATCCATAGGGCCGCGGGACGTCCGGCGTCTGAAACATCTGCGAGTACAGCACGGGCGAGAGTTCCGTGGCTGCATAGGTCCACTCCAGCTCGGTGAAGTCGAAGTAGTATTGCCGAATCGCCCAGAGCACCCACGGCACACCCAGCCAGTAATGCAGGCGGCAGAGCTTCAGCGCGTCTTCACGATCCACATAGTAGAGACAAATTACCGCCGCGAGGCCCAGATAGAGACCGCTGTTTACGGCATACTGGATGCGGTTCGCCATCGCCTCGCCACCACCACTGGCGAAAAGGAAGCCGGTCAGCAGCACCGTCGCCACGCTGATGGCCACGGTCGTGCGATCTGGTTTCACCCGGTTGTAAATCATCTGAAGCGCCGCGCCACCCAGCGTGGCGCCGAGCATGGCCACCGATACCGCGAGCACTTCCTTCACCGTGTCCAGGCTTACGGTGCCGTAGTATACAGCGAGCTTCTTGTAGAAGTCCCCATAAAACCCCATGATGCTGAGAAGCACGAGGCCAACCCTCGGCGAGAGGAAGCACATCAGCAGCAGCGGTACTGCAGCATACTTGATGAGTCCTGCCAACCCACCCGTGGGATTGCTGAGTACTTTCACCAGCATGAGCATCCCCATCACGAGGGCGCCCACGACCATGAGCAGCTTGGTGTTACGCGACATCATAAGCCCATCCTTGGTTCAGCTTATTTCCCCTGCATGGGGAGTTCTCTCACATTTGGCACGGGATACACCAGTGCCTGCACGAGCGTCTTTCCAATCACACGCGTCCTGCCGAAGATGAGTGGAGCGACCACGCATGACATGGTGACGCCACACACACTGGCCCACGCAGCGCCCTGGGCGCCGAACCTGGGAATCAGCATCAGGTTCAATCCAAAGTTGGTGGCGAAACCCAGCAACAGGAACATCGGCTGCCACTTCAGCAAATTCTCCAACGTCAGGAAGCACGAGCCTGCGCCGCCGAGATAGCAAGGCACGAGCAGCAGCGCGTGTACTGCCAGCACGGAAATGCTCGCCGCGTACTCCGGGCCATACACAACACCCACGGCAATGCTGCTGCCAAGAGAGAGTCCAGCAGCGCACAACCAGCCCAGGGCTCCACTGAGCTTCGCGTAGGCCAGGCGTGCCCTCGTGTAGCGCTCGGGATCATTCTTGCGCAGCATCACCAGCACAGGGAGCAGGGGAACTGATAGCAAAGTATTCAGGAAGAAGAGGCTTTCCGTGAACATGATGGCCGCACTGAAATAGCCTGCAGTCGCTTCGCCGTGATACGCGCGGAGCATGAGCACATCCATGCGGGACATCAGCGCCATGAGCGCAGCATTGATCATGAGCGGGAGCGAATCACGCAGCACCTCCCAGCCAGCACGCCAGTCCACTTTCCAGCTCTTCAGCGACTCACCACACTTGAAGTAGAGGATGACGTACCACGTCACGATGATGAGCAATCCCACGGCCTCGGCTGCCGCCACCCACACCACACCAGCACCGATTCCGGCGAAGACAAACTGCCACAACCGTGAACCCAGCGAACCTGCAGTATTGGGAATCACCATGTACTGCAACTTTTGCCGGGACTGGAACCAACCGGAGATTACCGTCGGAAAACTAAAGAGCAGCTTTAGGCCGAAGACCAGCGTGGCAAACTTCACCACGTCCGCTCCAACATCCGCCGTCCAGAGGAAAGCCGCGAGCGCCAGCCAGCTCAGGAGACCGGTAACCGCAAGCAATGCCACCGTGCCGCCCATGATGCCCGACTCCTGTTCGGGACGCTCCAGCAATCGTTTGGTGAAGACACCCATGTCCACGCCCATGCCCACCACGCCGAAGTACATCACCATCGCCTGCGCGGTAGCCAGCACACCGACTTGCTCGGGTCCCAGCTTGCGTGCCACCCAGCCGGTCGTGACGACGCCAATGATGATCACGAAGACCTTCTGAAAGGTCATCCAGCCCATGTTTTTCAGGACCAGCCAGTTTCTGCGGGGACGCGGAAGGTCCGCCTCCGCGATGACATTTCCTTCACTCATGAAGACGATGCTTCATTTCGTTTGGCAGGCCGACAGGCTTCGTCGGCGAAAATGATTCTCTCAGTCCTCCGCGTCTCAGGACGCAAAGGCCTTCTCCACCCAGTCACAAAGGATGTGACCCACGAGGAGATGGCATTCTTGTGCGCGCGCCGTGACAGGTGATGGCGCACGGAAACAAAGGTCCGCAACCTCGGCGCAACGGCCTCCACCCTCAGCAGTGAAAGCAACAGCGAGGCAGCCCTGCTTCTTTGCTTCGACCAGACCATTCACCACATTGGCGCTGTTGCCGGAGGTACTGATGCCAATGACCACATCTCCTTTGCAGCCCAGTGCCTCCACCTGCCGTGCGTAAATGCTGTCGAACCCAAAGTCATTGCCTCCCGCAGTGAGGATGCTGGTGTCCGTGGTGAGCGCGATGCCAGCCAGTGCCCTGCGATTCACGCGATATCGCACCACGAGTTCCGCTGCCAGATGCTGGGCATCCGCGGCACTGCCTCCATTGCCGAAGAACAACACCTTCCCACCGGCCTTCAAGCACTCCACCATGCGGCCGGCCAGGTCCTCGATGAATGGCACGAATCCCGAGAGACGCTGCACCGCAGCGTGGTGCTCCGTGAGATGGGTTTCGATCAATGAGGCAGCGTTGCTCATACGAGGATCACTCTTCGAATGCGGCCAGGAGTTCGGCAGGCGTCACACAGGCGGTGCCCAGCTTGCCCACCACAATGCCACTGGCATGATTTGCGACATCCGCAGCGGCCTCAGGGCTCATGCCCGAAGCAAGCGCCAGCGTCAGCACAGCAATGGCCGTATCCCCCGCGCCACTCACATCATAGACTTCGCGTGCACGCGTGGGAATGTGGTGTGGCTCGCTGCCTCGCTGGAAAAGCATCATGCCTTGCTCGCCGAGAGTCACCAGCACCATGTCCGTGCTCCAGCGCTCCAGCAAGGTGCTGCCCACGCGCTGCAATTCTTCATTCTGCTCCGGCGGCACCGGCAAATGGCTGTCCTCAATGCCCGCTGCGGCGAATGCCTCCAGGCGATTCGGCTTCACGAGATGCACACCACTCCAGGGAAGCGGATTGCGCGGCGACGGATCCACGGTCACCAGCAGATTCTTTTCTCTGGCCACACGGGTCACCACTTCCATCAGGGGCGCGGTGACGAAGCCCTTGCCATAATCCTCCAGAATGATGGCATCCAGCTTGTCTGCCAGAGCGCGGAGTTTCTCCTCCACCTCGCTCAGCTCTTCATCCGTCAGCTTCACGAGCTTCTCACGATCAACGCGAACAATCTGTTGCTGCCTCGCCACCACGCGTGATTTGGAGATCGTCCGGATGGTGTCACTCACCAGCATGGGTTCGGCACTTACCCCTTCTTCCTGCAGCAGTTGCTTGAGTTGCTGGCCCTGGATGTCCTGGCCAATCCTGCCCATCAGGAATACCGACTTCGTGAAGGCCGCGATGTTGCAGGCCACATTCGCCGCACCACCGGGGTTAAAGGATTCCTCGGACACCTCCACCACCGGCACCGGAGCTTCAGGAGAGATGCGTCTGACGTTCCCCCGCACAAAATGATCCAGCATCACATCTCCAACCACGAGGATGCGGCGTGAGGAGAAGGTTTCGAGGTCGGCAGGCTTCACGCGGGAGTGTTTGCGGCGAGAGGATGGTTGGATCAACTACGCGCTGGCAAATTTTGCGCGACGCGCGCGCACTGCTGCAGCCAGCTCATCGAATACGCCCAACGTCGTTTCCCAGGAAACACAGGCGTCTGTGATGCTTTGGCCGTACTTGAGTTCCTGGCCTGGCTTCACGCTCTGCTGTCCTTCGCACAGATGGCTTTCGATCATCACGCCGGTAATGCCGGTGCTTCCATTCACAAGCTGGCCCGCCACGTCACTGGCCACGAGGGGCTGGCGGCGATAGTCCTTGAGGCTGTTGCCGTGGCTGCAATCCACCATGAGGTGCGGGGGCAGACCGCGGGAGCGCAGTTGCTCCACCGCGTTTGCGACGCTGGCCGCATCGTAGTTTGGGGAAGCCTTGCCACCACGCAAAATCACATGGCACGCATCATTGCCACGAGTTTGCACAATGGCTGCCGTGCCATGTTTCGTCACGGAAAGGAATACATGTGCGCCTGCCGCAGCGGCGATGGCATCGAGGGCGATCTGGATATTGCCATCCGTGCCGTTCTTGAATCCCACCGGCATGGAGAGGCCGCTCGCCAGCTGGCGGTGCACCTGACTCTCCGTTGTGCGGGCGCCAATCGCGCCCCAAGACACCACGTCCGCAATGTACTGCGGCGTGATCACATCCAGAAACTCCGTCCCCGCCGGCACTCCCATAGCTGCGATTTGCACCAGCAGACGGCGTGCTTCACGCAGACCCGTATTGATGTCGAAACTCTCATCGAGATTCGGATCATTGATGAAACCCTTCCACCCCACGGTGGTCCGCGGCTTCTCAAAATAGACGCGCATCACAAGTTCAAGATCGGCGGAGTACTTGCCGCGCGCTTCCTTCAGCAGGCCCGCGTATTCCAGGGCGGACTTCGAGTCGTGAATGGAGCAAGGCCCCACCACCACCAGCAGCCGATCGTCACGCCCCATCATGATGTCTTGATTGATCTGACGGGAGCGCGTCACAAAGTCTTCACCAGCGGCGTCCAGCGCCAGTTGCTTCATGAAAACAGAGGGAGGCACGAGGTCGCTGATGTCCTCGATGCGCAGATCGTCCGTGCGGTGTTTTTCGCTCATGTCAGGTTCCGCCCCGATGCGGGGAGCCTGCAAAATCGCCGGGAGCCCATGCCGTGCAAGTGATTCGTCATGCAGCGGGAAATTCGCTGCTTTTCTCCGCTCAAGCTGCCGCCACCGGTCGTCTGGTGTGTTCCCAAGACCGTCGCGGCATCGCGTCGTACTGAGCTCAGATGCCAGACACATGCGTGCAGACGGCGGGGCTCGATGTCCTTCGGCGCCATCCGCCACAGGGACCGATTCTTTTCGCAATTTTGCGAAGGGAGTATCGATGTATGGAAACGGGGCCGAATTATAGTAATTTTACTCTCAGAAGTGCGCTTGGAAAGTCGATTTACCACAAATTTAAAACTTTCCTTAGCCTCGCGTTGCAATCAGAGGCGCAGCTATCTAAGCCATTTTTTAGAGCAATTACTTGTCTGTGAACGAATCACGCGGACTTCGACTGCTCAGGAGCTTGGAAGAGGGTACTTCCACCAAGCTCTGCCGACCAAGGAACTCGAGTAGGATTTTCACCCGGTTCTCTCCACTGGTCATACTTTCTACAATACCCTTGAGGCCTCTCATGGGCCCCTCTGCCACCTCCACCGTGTCGCCCACATTCACGCCGTGGCTGACCTCACGCACTTCCATGCCCTGCATTTCAGCACGCAGCTCCTCCAGGGTTTGCTCCGGTATCGGTACCGGTGTTCCGCCAAAACCCACCACCCCAATGACATGATTGGCGTGTTTTACCGCGCGATACCGCGAAGCAAGATCAAATCTGGCGAAGAAATAACTCGGGAAGAGCGCCTCCGTGAACCACACCTTCCCCCGCGGTGTGCTGCGCTGAAATCGAATGCGGGGGCAAAATGTCTCCACTTCCCCAAAAGCAGCAAGCCCCGCCGCCGCCAGATGCTCGGTCTTCGGCTTCGTGTGGACGCAGTACCACTGGGGGTTGGGTGATTCAGACATGGTGAGTCAAAACAGCGCCTGAAGGCGCCCGCTGCGCAAGTCGAAAAGTGCAGCGAAAGAGACATCGACATCGCGGAGGTTATTTTCTCATGGGCACCGCCGGCCGGCTGGGACGCGTCTCACGAGGCGGTGGCTCATCCTGAATCAGCGGGGCCTCGCCGGAGCGGCGGAATTCATCCCGCGCCTTGCTTCCACTGAAGTACTTGGGCCGCCAGTCTGGCGAGCCCACGCTCCCCTCGCCCACATACTCAAGGATCTCACTCACGGGAAAGAGCACCAATCCCGGCAGACCACGGGCCTTTGCCTTGGCTTCGAACTGGATTCGGTCCTCCAGGAAGTCCACCTTGCCATTCACCACCAGGCGGAAGACGCCCGTGAGCGCTTCAAAATCTGCCGTGGTCGCAAAGCCATCTGCCACCGTGAAGCTGCAGTCTGCTTCCTTGGCAATGTTGTATCCCTTGATAGGCCGGGGCAGCACCGCGCCAAGCAAAGGCGTGAGCGGTCCAAGGATGGGCACGGCGTAGAGATTGCCATTGAGAATGACGAGAGCGCCTTTCCCTTGCAACGTCCGCCAGTCCCCCAGGCGCCCCGAGAACTGGAGATGCCCGGTGAGGTCCCCCTCTGACGTCTCCCTTGGCGAATACACACGAGCAAACTTGTTCAAGCTGATCGCGTCCACGCGCAACTCGCCCGAGTACGGTTGCGGCTCACGATTGTCATCCAGCTTTCCACGGAGCTTGTAGCGCCCGTCCAGAAGATCGGACTGGGTGTCAAATTCCACCTGGCCGCTCTTGCAGATCACGGAGGCGCGGAGGTTCTCGAAAGGGAGCGGTTTGCCGAAGACCTCATACGGAAAACTGTTCGCACGGAATTCCACCGTGTAGTCATTCACTTCAGGTCGCAGATCCGCCGTGCCCTTGCAGGCCATGCCTTCTCCATACAGTCCGCCAGAGACATCGTACGTGAGCACAGGGCCGGTGAACTTCAAATCTCCCACCGGCCTGCTGATGACGTAGTCCTCCCCAAAGAGTGGATAGTGCGCCGTGCCATCACTCCGGAATCTCACGTGCAGGTCCGTTCCTTCCTTGATCCCGATGATGCCATCCAGTTCCACATGAGGATGTTTGTCGAAGCGGTATTTCGCAATATTCTCCGCAGTCTTGGTGGCGAAGCAGGAGGTCAATGCCACGGGATCCACCGTGCTCGTCACACCGGTAAGCGTGACCGTGCGTTTGATATCGTTGCACGCCACGTGCTTGGCCACCGCGCGCCCCTCCGGTCTCTCGATGGTGAGATCATGGTACTCGTGGTGCGGCCCCTGGAACTTGACGTTTGCCGTCACTCGCTGGAAATCGACGCCTCGATACCGGAACCGGTGCACTTCTGCGCGCCCCTTGTTCTGGCACCGATCAATTCTTGGCTCCGGCCCCTCGCCCTCCACTTCGAACCAGATGGCAGATTCTGGTCCAAAAGAGAAGCGTTGCAGAATCTCCTTCGTTTGCGGCAGCCTCAGGAAGGGCAGGAATACATTGGGATCCATCTGCAGCAGCGCACGGTAGCGAAAGCTCTCATCCTTTTTCCAGAGAGCCTGCAGCCCCAGCGTTCCGGATTCATGACGCAGCAGCACGTCTCTGAGGTAGCAGCCCTTGGGTGAGATCCCATAGTCCACTTCCAGGCCATCCAGGACCACACCGCGACTGGAGAAACGGCGCGCACGAATATTGCCCACACAGTCCAGCGGCACGAAGGCGCCCTCCGGCACGGCTGCGCCCAGCAGGAGGCTGCCCTCCGCCGTGAGTTCCACCGGTTCATAAAAGACAATTTCGCGGAACTCATCCATCTCCGTGATCGCAAGGGCGAGCCCGGGAAGATCCGCAGAGGAACGCACGCGAAAATCCACCTTGTCCCCACCGAGACTCCAGGTGGCTCCGGCTTCGAGTTCACCGAGGTGATCCTTGATGCGCAGCCGGGTGAGATCCACCTGCTCGCCTGCGTAGCTCGCGACCGCTTCGATTTGATCGCAGACATAATCGCCGTGACGCAGATTCTGGGCCGTGAGACGCATCGTGGCGTTCAATTCCTCAGGCTTTTCGAGGTCGCCATTCACCTCCACCTCCAGCCGCGGCACATGCGCGGATTCGAAATGTTTCAGCATGCGCGCTGCCTCGACGATGAGGTCCCGCCGCGCCTTGATGGCCGCCATGCGCTTGCGTTTGCGGTCCTCCGCACTCTTTTCATCCTCCAGTTCCTTGTCCGACGGCGGACGAAGCAGCGAGCCACTCACATGCACACGCAGGCCAAAGAGCGTGCCTTCCGCCCTGCGGATCTCCATGCGATCCCCAATGAGATAGAGGCGCGCATCCAGGGCTTTGATGGTGAGTTTTTCCGAGTTGGGATCCTCAGGATCCAGCGGGAAGGACAGATCCGCATCCCGGAGATCCAGCCCTTCCAGGAAGAGCTCGTCCTTCATCATCTTGCTGTAGTCCAGGTCCAGGTGCAGACGGTCCACGTCCGCCAGCAGCACCTTGTACTTCTTGTCCTGATACACCCTGATACCACGCGCCACCAGCCCCTCCAGCGGATCGAGCGTCAGCTTGTCCAGCGTGAGATAGACACCCCGGCTTTCAAACTGCTGCATCACGAAGCTGCGCCACTTTCTGGAAAAGCCGTCACTGCGCACATATGCCGCAGCGCTGCCGACGGAGATCAGCAGGGCCAGCATGACAAGACGACGGAACCAACGCATGAAAGGCCAGCATAGCCGCGCTTTGCCCGCCTGAAAAGCGGGTGTAGGCCGCTTTTCTCGCGTCATTTCCATTTTCCCCCGGCGGATTTCCTCTTAGTATCGGCCATGCTCTCTCTCACGGTTCTTGGCAGCGGCAGTTCTGGAAACTGCGCCGTCATCCGCACGGATAGAACCCGCCTGCTCATCGACGCCGGCCTGAGCGGTCGCCAAATCATGCTCCGCCTGGAGGCTGTGGGGATGAAACTGGAGGATCTGGATGGCGTGCTCCTCACGCATGAGCATTGCGACCACACCGCCGGCCTGGAAATTCTCTGCAGGAAGCATCAAGTTCCCCTGTTTGCCACCCCGCTGACTCAGGAGGCGCTTCAGCAGGGCACGTTCCGCAAGGCTTCGCCACGGTGGAAACTCATGCAAACAGGGGCTCCGTTCGACTTCCAGGACCTACGCATTGAGTGTTTCCCTGTACCTCATGATGCTGCCGACCCCGTGGGCTTTGTCATCACGGATGAGGAGTCACGTCTCGGAGTGCTGAGCGACGTGGGTTTCGTCACGAACTTGATCCGTGATCGCCTTCGCGGTGCTCACACTCTCTTCGTCGAGGCGAACTACGACGGCCCGCTTCTCGAGGCCGACACAAAGCGCCCGTGGGCCACAAAGCAACGCATCAGCGGTCGCCACGGTCATCTCTCGAACGAGCAAACGGCCGAACTGCTGCAGGCTCTGGCGCACGAAGACCTGCACCACGTGGTACTCGGCCACTTGAGCGACGACTGCAATTGCCCTGACATTGCGCTCAAGAAAATGACTGCCGTGCTACGCAGTGCGGGAGCCATGGATACCAACGTGGTCTGCGCGAAGCGCAGCGTTCCCTTGCCTTGGATGGAAGTAGCACGCCGCCGCGTCATGCATTCACTTCCCGCTGCCGTAGCTCCCACTGCTCCTGTGAGTGCGACACCTGAAGTCGAGCCGTTCCCTTCAGAAGTGAATGTGGTGGCCGAGGTGGAGGACACCTACCGGGCCTTCTCCACATCGGTTCCCAATGCTCCAACAGCACCACAGCGAAGGAAGCAGCTTTCTCATCGACGAGAAGAACAGCCTGATTTTTGGCTAGATACTGGTGTGGCTTGAAGGTTTGATGCGCTCATGCAGCGCCTCCTTCGCATTCTCATTCCCGTTCTTCTCGTTCTCACGCTCCTCTGGTTCCTGTGGCCCTACCTCCAATCGGAGAAACGACAGGTGGAGAATATGCATCGAAAGCTCATTTCTCTGGCTGCGGCTCGAAATTGGACCGGCGCCTCCGAGCTGATGACCTCAGATTATGAAGATGAATGGGGCCATAATCGCGAAGACGCTCTCGGATTGGCCTCGGAGCTGTTTCAGGGCTTCCTGTACCTCAACATCGAATGGGAAACCACAGAAGTCACTGTGAACCAAGGCATTGCCAAGGTGCGTGGCTACGCGAAAATGAACGGCAGCGGTGGCGGATTCAGCTCTGAAATCATCAGCAAGGTCAATTCGCTTGAAAAACCCTGGGTTTTTACGTGGCGAAAAGAAAGCTGGAAGCCCAATTCATGGAAATTGGTGTCCGCAAAAAACGAGGAATTGGCGAATATTCGGTTCTAAAACCATCGTTTTCAACGCTTCCATAGGAGAAAAGAGCGTTTTATTTCAATTATAGACTCGCCAAAAAGCCGGGGATTTTTTAAAAAAGCTTCGAATTTCCTGAACTTTTAGTTAGGCGCATTTCTCTACGTCGCCCTCCAATTTTTTCCGGATTTTCATACTGAAAATGAGGACTTTATACATCCACATGCGGCTAAGCATTCAGTACTGCAAGGATATTGTAATCACTAAATTATTCACCAAATAAATTCATATTTATTAAGTATAAATTGATTTATTATAATTTCCATACCAAGGTTGGAACGTGCTCTACCAACTCAAGTATATGAAATACAATCCTATCCTTCGTTCCAAGCGTCTCAACGCAGCTGGCTTCACCCTCATCGAAATCAGCTTGGTCATCGCCCTCCTTCTGGGTCTCCTCGCCGTGGTGTTCCTCGGCCTTGGTTCCTACCGGAATGGCGCCAACCAAGCCCAGTGCCGTATGGTGCTTGCCTCCGTTCAAAAGGCGGTGCGCTCCTACGCCAACATGCAGAACCTGCTCCCTGGCGCGGTCGTGGATGCGGCTAACCTGGGCAACGGCGTCATCATGACGACCACTCCCGTCTGCCCCACCGGCACGGCCTACACCTTTACGGGTACGGTACCTGCCGTCGGCGTCTCCTACGGCACCTGCGGAGTCACGCTCCCCGTGTCCCACGCACTGACCAACATTCAGGACTGGTAAGCAACGTCGCGATTTCGTTCTGCTCATTGCAACCCACTTCCACCTGAACTGCCGTGTCTACCATCACTGATCCGTATGATTTGAAGCCTGGCGAAGTTTATCGTCAGGCACGGACGGTGGCGTCCAAGACCAGCCGGGGAACGGATGGAAACTGGTATCGTGAGCCAGGGGATATCGCGTGCCAATGGCATATCTGGTTCGACGGCGGTCGTGAAGTGTGCTCCGCCACCTTCTCCCGCTCGGACAATTGCTGGCGGCAGGGTCCACCCCTGCCGCTGGCCGGTCTCACCACTGGTGAAGACGTCTTCTCGCTTCTCGGGGATCTTCTTTCCCCTACGTATTTTGGTCACAAGCCCAAAGCTCTTGGGGTCATCCTTCACGTTGCCGACGAGTTTTCGCTAACCGAAGTGTCAACCGCGAGCGATGGTGTCAGCGATGGTGGTGACGATTTCAATCTGCTGAGGTACAACCTCATCGATTCCCCCAAGGATTTCCTCGCCGACCGTGATGTCTCTACAGACACGGTTTCCTGGCGCTTGCTCCCTTTTTGGGGTGCCCCCACTGGTCAGCCCCGCAGCATCGCGGTGGCCATGCCGCGCTCCCGTGAAACTTTCTTGAGCAGACTGGTCGAGGGTGGCGAAGACTGGCGCATCCCCATCCGGGTTTCTGTGGCCAGCGCCCCCATGGAGGCCCTGGCGGCCTTGGCTCTCCTCAAGCCCGAAATACGCGGCGGCGGCCTGGTCGCCTTCCCCTATTTGAAATATACTGCCGTATTCGCACTCAATGCAGACGGCGATTTGCGCTCCGCACGCAGCCTTGCCCACCGTGGCGGCAATCCCATCCCTTCCAGTTTTGGGGACATCTTGTGGAACATGGCAGTCAGCGCCGAGCTTATTGCCAATGACGGAGCCGGACAGTTGCTGCCAAACCTGATCATTGCTTCTCCCAATAAGGGCACTCTGGCGGAGGCCACGCGGGAATTGGAGGTCTATTCCCTGAAGCGCCAGCGCATCGTCGCCCAGGTGCTGGACCTCAGCACCCATCCCACCACGGCAAGCCTCCCCGGTAATCGGCCCGAGTTTCTCCCCTACGATTCGGGAGCCTCGTCACAGGTCGGTTCCGCAGGTCCTCTTTCCAGGTCCGAAACGTTCCGCTCCTTGTGGGACGGATGGGCCACGCAGAATTTCTTCAACACGGCGAAGATCGACAACCTGTATCCGACGTTGGGCGACCTTCGCCTTCTTCGGTTCTCGTCCTGGTTTGTCGCACTCCTGGGGCTTACACTCCTGGCTCTGGGTGGATACGGCGTTTACGGCCTGTTCACTGCCATGCGGCACCCCTCTTGGGAGCTCACGGAGGCGCAGGTGCAAACGACCAAGACGCAGCATGAGAAACTCTTCGCTGAGCAGAAGCAGATTGATATCACTGAGAGCCTCATGAAGCCCCGTTCACTGGGCTGGACCAACTTGGAATTGTTGCTGCAGATGTTCCCGGAAGATTCGGGAGTACGCCTTGATGGATTCGAGTACGCGGTGAAGCCCCTCCAAAGTATCGGTGCCAAGAAACCTACAGGGCCTGCGGCTCCGGGAGGAATCCAAACCGTGGGGATGACACGCGAGTGGAGCTTCAAAGGTTTGGCCAAGGCGAAGACGCTCGACATTCTCAACGACCTCAACAGCCAGCGTGGATTGAACGCCTTTTTCGACCAGGTCGCCAAAGCCACAAATGATGCCAGCCTCGTCCCGGATCCTACCCGGCAAGTTCGTCTCACTCTCACTCAAAACCAGAATCCCAGATTCAACGTCACGGCCTCCGCGGGCGAAGCAGCCAAGGACCCTGCCCTGACCTACCCCTACTCCTTTGAGGCAGTCATCTCCCAGACCATCACCGAAAGGGATCCGCTCGCACTGCCAACCGGGAAGCCGTTTTGACCTATCATGAGTGTCTACACTAAACCCATTCTCCGATTCGGACTTTTTGTGCCGGCGGCGTTCAACGCCATGCTCCTCGCGGGCGTGGTCGCGGGGGTAAACAAACTTTCCACGGTCCGCGCAGAAAGAGAGGCCCGTTACGACGAGCAGACCAAGCGTCTGGCTGCCATGCAGCAACTCGAGTCGAAGATTGCTCCGCGACGCAAGGCGTTCGACGACCAGAAGAGGATTCTAACCTCCGACCCGGGACAAATCATGACCAGGGGTCTGGATGCCTCTCTTCCCAAATACACCGAGCTGGAACTGGTGAGAACAAGCCTCACTTTTCCCCAGGATCGCGGGCAACTCGGCCGCCAGCTCGAGTGCGACCTCAGCAAAGTCAAATGTACGTTCCAAGGCGGAATTGGGCCCATGCAGGAAACCCTTCTTCAGATTGAATCCGTGATGCCCAACGCGTTCCTGGAAGAAATCAAGCTCTCGCGCAAGAGTGACCTCCAGCAAAAGAAGCCGGATCACCTCGAAATCGAAACCACCTACACGTGCTGGAAGGCCGGGGAGGGTACACTGTGAAAACCTGGCCTTTTTACATTCTTGCCTTGGCGTCGATTGCCACTGTCAGCAACGCTGCTCCACCCGCTGCTCGCAACGCCCAACCTGGCCAGCCAAAGAAGCCGGCATTCGTTGGGGGAGAAGCCAACTGGCTCCCCAAGGTGAAGTCCCTTCCGACCGCCCAGGATATTGAAGCCACGGCGCAAAAACTGAGTTCACGCGTTCGCACCTTGGATCCGTTCAGTGTCTCCACCTTCCCCCGCGAAGAAGACGTGGCGGTGGTGGATGAAAACGAAAACCGTCCCACGGTCCGCCTCACGCTCAACCAGGCGCTGCAAACGCTGAAGCTCAACGGCGTCAATCTGGTCAACAAGGAGTTCCTTATCGGTGGACGCAATGTGTTTGAGGGGGACGTCATTGAACTCTCCTACAAGAACGAAATCTTCCAGGCTCTCTGCGTCGAAGTGAATGCGACCGAGATCGTCTTTCGGGACCTGCAACGGGGTGATGTCGGAATCATGCCACATAACATGATTCCCACGCTTCAACTCGAACCCATGCGCAAAGTGGCTTCCTCCCTGGAGTCGCGCTGGGCTCCCATGGAACCGGCAACACCTCCCAAGAAATGAACCTTCCTCTCAACATCTCCCTGAACCTGCTGGTCTGCTCCCTGGCCAGCTCAGTCCTCCACGGCCAGGCAGATATGCCTCTGCCGATGCCCAAGCACGATCCCCTGGTCGCCCTCACGCAGACGGACAAGACGTTGGCACTCGCTGAGACCACCTTGGTGCAGAACGTGAGCCCTGCTGCAGGGCCGGGAGCGAAGGCGGGGACCGATTCCGTCACTCCCCTGACCCCTCCGGCGCCACCCAGCTCCGCGGTATCCACGGACGCTCCGACGCCGATGCTGGCTGCAGCGACTCCAGGCTTGGAGAGCCCCTCTGCCACCCCCCTCCCTACGCTCCCCTCTGAAGGTTACTGGGTGGATGGCGCCCCCATCAACGACGTGCTTCAGTACCTGTGCCGCAAAGCCGGCTACCAGTACTTCTTCAACAACGAGCTGAACGGCCCGGAGTACATTGTCACAGGCCATCTTCAGCTTGATGATCCCGAGCGCCAGATCGAGGACCTCGCGGTCGCCTTCGGACTCGCCGTCTACCGTCAGGCCAAGACGCTCTATGTCATGAATGACCTGCAGCTCTCCAAGCTGCCGCTCGAAATCATGAGCTACCAGCTCAAATACCTGCGCGGCTCAAGCCCGAGCCGCGTGTCCGCCCAATCGTCTGCGCAGGCCAGCGGTGGCGAAGGTGGCGGCGGCATGTCCTCGGGCATGGCTGACTTTGAAAAGCTCAAGCTCATCATCCGCCCCCTTCTCACGAAGTCCGTGGGGCAGATTGAATTCGAGGAGAAAACCAACACGCTTCTGGTGACTGACAACAGCGTCAAGATCAAGCGCATCAAGGACCTTCTGGAAAAGATTGACCGTCCGAAGCAGCAGATCGCCGTCAATGTGCGCGTGCTTCGCGTCATCAACACCAAGGGCAAGAAGGTGGGCGTCGACTGGTCCACCACCCTTGGCGAAGGCCTCACCGTCTCTGCCAGCCAGAGCTTGAACGCCATGTTCAATCTGCCGGACACCAGCACCCTGACCAAGGCCAGCTCCACCTTGAAGGACTTTTCGAACAGTTTCAACAATCAGTCCACCACGACCGGAGGACCTGAAGGGACTTCCACCAGCTTCATCAACACTACCGCAGCAACCGGCAGCACTTCCAGCTCGAGCAGCAGTGACCATAGCAGCGTCTATGATGACGGTCCGGGCCTCGTCTTCGAGCCCCTGCAAGTCAACGCCATCATCCGCGCTCTTGAGGAGAACGGCATTGTCAGCCAGGAGTCCTGCCCGACCATCATCACTGAGGACAATGAGCAGGGTCTCATCTCCATCGTAGACCGCTTCCCAATCGTCACCTCCACCATCACGGAAACGACTGCGGGGCAGAACATCACCGAGGAACTCCGCTACAAGATTGACGAAGACGATCCCGACGCCATGGAAGAGCCGGAGAAGAGCCGCGAAATCGGCGTGACTCTCTCGGTCACTCCCACGCTGCTTCCAGATGGCACGGTGCGCATGAAGCTTCGTCCGCGTGTGGCCAAGATTGTGGAATTCATCAATGGCCAGACGGGCAACATCTATCCCCGTGTCAGTGAGTCGACCGCAGAAGCCATCAGTCGCATCCCAAGCGGCCAGTCGCTCATCCTGGGTGGATTCTATGACTACAGTGACTCCAAAAATGGCAACAATGTTCCCTTCCTGGGCAAGGTCCCCGGTCTGGGTTGGTTGTTCAAGTCCAAGGACAACAGCGTGGAAAAGGTGAGCCTTATCTTCGTCATCACACCGAGCGTGTATGATGCCTCCAGCCCGAACGCCATCCGTGGCATGAACCAGGAAATGCGCACGTACTCAAACTTCGAGGCGGCCCGCTTGGATGGAATGAGCGAGCGCTTCCTGCCCCCGCTGCCGGTGAGCTCGCCGCCCGCCGCCTACCAGACCCGTGAGACAGTGCGCACGCAGACGGTTTCCAAGCCCTCCGGCGCCCTGCCTGCGGAAGGCCCGCAAGCCGAACAGCCTAAGAAGAAGAACTGGTTCGGCCGCATATTCAGCAAAAATTCAAACGCAGGTACTACGCCCTAAGCCGACAATCTCCCATGTTCGCGCCCAAGGTCACAGATACAATCACTGGCATTTCATTCCTGCCGCCGGAACCGTCGTCAGGGTTGATGGCGGCGATCAATGTGCTGGAATCCATCGCAGCATGTTCAGTGAATCATCTGCAGCAGGGCGGCTACATGGCTGACACTGAAATCCACGGCCTGCTGCAGAGTTATCATGTGCATCTCACCAGCGGCGGCTCCTTGCCTGCTTGCCGTGACTTCCTGGCCTTCACAGCCCTGCATCAGGCCAGGAAGCACGCGGTGACGCCCGAAGGCGAAGTCTCCCGCATGCAGCGCGTGCTGCGCCAGCGCCTGCATGATGAAGTGCACTACTGGAGTGTGGGCATGATGCCGGGCCGCCCCAATTCGCTCTACGAATCCTGTCCCTCGCTTCGCGTAGCCTGTTCTCTTCTGGGCTGCCCCGCGGTTCTCTCCGGCGATGACAGCATCGTGCATGTTGCCTCGCTGAATCCCGTCTCCGCTCTTGTCGCCTCAGCGTGGATCCGCCACGAGATCACCCACGCCGGCAAGCAGGATCCTCCTTTTGTTTTCCCCTTCATCGTGGACCTCGCCACCTGGGAGTCTCTCCAGCAGCGCCACTTCTCCGCATGAACCTGAATCTCGGCATCGAATTCAATGAGACCATCCAGGCGCTCGTCCTGGAGGAACTCCGCAAAGTGTCCCCCTCGGACATGACGCTTTCGGACGAGGCATTGATTCGCAAATCCTCCAAGGCCCGCATCCTCGGTGCCGTGGGCAAAGCCTCCGGTCTTGCTGCCTTCCCACATGTGAAGGAGCTCGTGGATTCGGAGCTCGTGAGCTACTGCGATCCGGCAGCACTCTCTCGCGGACTCTTCGTCCCGCTTCGCCGGAGCGCGGAGCAGATCCTGCTCGCAGTCGCCAACCCCTGGGACTACCGCGCGGACGACTACTGCTCCGTGCGTTTCCCGGACGAGGAGATCCTCAAGGTAGTCACTCTGCCGGCGGAAATCTCCAGCGTCATTGAAGGCTCCTCTTCCTCGGCCGGCCCCAGCCGTGCTGATCTTGAGGCCTTGGAAGTCGACGAGTTCTCTCTGGACGTTCCTGACTTCGATGTCACACGCCAGTACGATGAACCAATCGCGCAGCTCGTCGCCAGCATGGTTTCGGATGCCATCAAGCAGCACGCTTCTGACATCCACATCAAAACGGAGAAGACCAGCATTGCCTATTCCTTCCGCGTCGATGGCGACATCGGCCCGAAGATTGATATGCCGGTCAAGCTGAAGGATCGTATCGATGCCTTTCTGCTGAATCTCATGCGTCTTCCTCCAGAAGATCGCAGTAAGCGCCCAGGGATCTCGGGTCGCTTCACCGCAAGTTATTACGGTCGCTCCGTTGGTGTACGTTATGAGCGCCACCGCACCTACCGCGGTTATCACGTCACCATGCGTCTCCTGGACAAGACGCACTTGGAAGCCCGCCTCGGCATGGGTACGCTGGCCTTCGACGAGGGCACGCTTTTCGAGCTGGAAAAGGCGATGGCCGTCCCTTCCGGAATCATCGTGATGTCCGGCCCCACGGGTTCTGGTAAATCCACGACGCTCAACGCCATGCTGCGTGAGCTCAATCGTCCGGAGGATAACATCCTCACGCTGGAAAACCCGGTGGAAGACGAAATCCCCGGCGTCACGCACTGCGACTTGCGAGATTCCTCGGAGTTCAAGCCGATGATCACGAGCTTCATGCGCTCTGACCCGGATATCATCCTCATGGGTGAAGTGCGCGACCGCGAGTCTGCCGAACTCGCCATCGAAGCAGCCATCACTGGTCACAAGGTGCTGACCACGATTCACACCCCGCGTGCTTCGCAAATCATCGAACGATTTGAGCAGTTGGGCATGGAGCGCTGGAAGATCGCCCAGACCCTCAAAGCCGCCTGCGCCCAGCGTCTTGTGAAACTGCTCTGCCCCTCCTGCCGCATCAAGATGGACGGAGTGCCGGAGAAAGACCGCCGTCTTTTCCACATGGAAGACTTCTGGGCGACCCAGCCTGTCTTCGAGCACAGCAAGGAAGGCTGCCAGGAGTGCAAGGGCAGGGGCTATTCAGGACGAACCGCGATCCTGGAGATCCTGCCCATCAGTCCCAAGGTGGGTGACAAGCTCGCCAAGGGCGAGATCACTCCGTATGAGCTCGAGCACGAGATCCGGAGGGAATACGGCCTCCCTTCTCTCCGCGATAACGGCTTCAAGCTCCTCCAGGCAGGGCGCACCGACCTGGCGGCGCTGCGCAAGGTTCTGGACCTCACTTACGACTGCTGATTCTCATGAACGTCTTTCAAGTAACTCTGCGCAACATCAAGCGCCCGGAAGTGGCGAAGATTATTGATGTCGAAGCACACAACCGCGAACAGGCTGCGATGCTTTCGGAGCGTGCCGGGTTCCGGGTGGCCCTGGTCAAGCCCATCCCGATGGGGGATCGCAAGCTCAAGGGAAAGAAGAACATCTCGCGCAAGGAACTTGTGAAGATGTTCCGCGCTCTGGCCTCGATGCTCAGAGCGAACATCAGCACGGCAGATGCGCTGATGTACTACGCCCAAGGCCTGCCCGATGCCTTGCTTCAGGGCTCGCTGATGAGCATCCGCAACAGGCTGGAGGCTGGTATGCCTGTGCATATCGCCTTTGCCAAGGAGCGCAAATTCGACACCACCATCATCACCATGATTGAGGCCGGTGCGGACGCCGGCAAACTCCACGAGGCCTTCACATCGATGGCTCGCAAGATTAAGGTGGAAATGGCCTTCTCGAGCAAGCTGCGCAACGCGCTCCTCGTCCCCTGTTTGGTCATCTTGTTCCAGATTGGTCTCTTCATCTGGTCGCAGATCAGCGTTGTTGCCCAGGTGGAGGACACCCTGAAAAGCATCAAACAGGAGCCGGACGCCCTTTCCAAGGTCATCTTCTCCTTCAGCCATGTCGTGAGAGCCACATGGCCCTTCTTCATCATCGCCCTGACCGCGTTCATCGTGGGGCTGTTCCGCTCTCCCAATCTTCGCCAGACGCTGCTGAACTTCGGGATGGAAAAGTGGCGCCTGCTCAAGAAGCTTGTGATGGGGCTGCGTCAGACCGCCTACATCGGCACGCTTCAAATGCTCTACGCCAATGGAATCAACCTTGCCCGTGCGTCCATGCTGGCTGCCAAGGTGGTGCAGGGCACACCCACGTACGCTCCGCTGGTCGAGGCCAGCCAGATTTATGAGGGCTCTGGCCTTCCCTTTGCGGAAGCTCTCAAAAAGAGACCCATCCTCGACCCACAAGTGATGCACATGATCAGCATCGGCGAGCGCTCAGCCTCCCTTCCGGAGCAGCTGGAGATGCTCCGCGACATCTATGAGGAAGACACCGCCCAGGTGATGAGTGACTTCACCCAAATCATCAACGTGATCACCTTGATGTGCGCCATGTTCCTCATTGGCCTTGTATTCGCAGGCGCGATGCTCCCCATCATGCTCATGGGACCGAAGATGATGCAGTCGGGCATGTAACAAATCCCTCACCATTCCAACAACATGCGCTTGCGTCCCAGGTTTCCCCTTGCCGTACTTCTGTGCAGCCTCTTCTTTGCCGTGGCGCTGCCCCTCCCATTCCTCGGCGCACAGACAACAGCGGCGCCTGCCGCCAAGCCAAAGGTGAAGATGGTGCCTCGTGCCCTGCCCGGCATGGGTCCTCGCACCCAGTCGGGCCCGACGTCCGAAGACATCCAGGATGCAGAGTCCAATGCTCGCAGCAAAGTCCCCCTTTTCCGCCCGGCAGCTGTAAGGCCCACAGGCAATTCTCAGGTACAGGTGCCCAGCGCTTCAGCATCCGTCAATCAAGACCCTGACCGGGCTCGCATCGTGCTCATTCGCCGCAAGGGAACCTTCCCCATCCCGCAATCTTCGGCCTCTGAAGCACCGGTGTTGGTGAATGACTCCACCTCCCGCCCTGTTTCCGCAGAGCCAGTGCCAGCGGCGCTTCCTCCCGGCAAAATTCGGGTCATTCCCAAGGAGTCAATCAAACTTGGCACCCCTGCCTCCCACCCATGAAGATACCCTCCCGTCTCCCACGTGTCTGGACGCGCGCGCATGGTTTCACCCTCATCGAAATCAGCCTGGTGATTGGTCTCATGCTGGCACTCATCACTATTGGTGGGTTCAGCTACTCCATGGTGCAGGATTGGAACAAGGGGAAAACTGCCTCCCTTGCTCTGCAGGCAGTCTACTCCGCTCAGCGCAGCTACCTTGCGGATCGTCCCACGGCCAACATCGCCACCGTACCACCTGCGGATCTGGTGCCCTATCTGCCAACCGGCTGGACGGCCATCCCGACCATGTCCGGATTGAAAGGGGAAAGCTTGGTGTTGGACACCAAGGTGATGCCACCCGCGTTTAAGGCCGGATCGTCAAATTACGATCCTTCCCAAACTCAAAAAGATGGTCTATGGGATATTGGCAGCTAGGCCGTCCCGTTTTATTCCATTTTCATGGCATCAGATCCCGCCCCCAGCATCGACATTGAGCCCGGCACGCGATTTGGCTATCAAAGCGGCCCCATCTGGAAGAAAAAGTCCAAGGTACTGGTGGAGGCTGGCGAAAAAGTCCGGGTAGGACCAGGCCTCCACCTCTTTGTGGCGCCCAATGGCGCCGGCAAGACGACCCTCATCCGATCCCTCGCGGGCCTTCTCCAACCGATCTCCGGCTGCCTTTCGGTGAACGGAACCGTGCACTATTTCGCGGATGAATTGCGGATGGATCCTGAGCTCAAGCCCAAGGCTCTCTTCCGCTCCGTGCTGGGCTCCGAGGCTCGAGAACACGCCATGAAGCTTGCCGACACGCTGAAACTCAGCGTCACCACCCCGATAAGCAAGCTCTCCAGAGGCAACCGTCAGAAGACCATTCTCATCCTCGCTGAATCCCAGCTCCAGCAGGTAAAGCGCAGCGTCCTTCTCATGGATGAGCCCCTGTCCGGACTGGACGCCGAAACGCGGGAGCAGGTGGTTGACCTGTGGGCGAAGTCGAGCACTCAAGTGGTTCGTCTCGTCATCATGCATGAGCTTGAAAGCGTCCACCACGCGGACAGTCTTTTCACCATTCATTCCGGCGCTCTCCGCCATACCTCTACCAAGTCCGGCTCCTCCTGGATGGACACCTACCATTCCCTGCAAAAATGACATCAAACCGCACCTGGCCGCTCTTCAGGCTCAGCACTACGGGAATTCTTGTTCGTGGAAGCTGCTGGCTACTTCTGTTACTTGGAGTCCTTTTTGCATGGCTCGCTCCCCTGCTGACTCCATGGGAGGAAAAACCGGTAATCCTGCAGCCCGCGCGCGCCCAGGCAGCCTGGTCATTCGCCTGGCTCGCGCTTTTCACGTGGCTCCCTTTCCAGGCAGCCGCCTTGGGTCACCGCATTCGAAAGCAAGGCATGCTCGAGCATCTCCAAGCCGCTGGCCAGCATCGTTACAACCTCTGCCTGCAGCTCAATGCCAGCATCTTCGTTTGGGTGGCCGCCGTGGCAATTCTGGCGATGATCGTCTGCCTCGGCTTTTGCATGCCCAAATCCGAAGCCGACGCGAGGGATTGGTCCGTGCTCGTTCTTCAGTACTCCACGCTCTACCTTCTTGCGGCCATTCCCCTGGTTGTCCTCGCTGTAACCCTGGGCACGCGCACGCATGAAATCATTGCTTTCATGGTCCCAGTCGCGTTGTTGTTTTTGGGATTGTTTGGCGGCATCTGGCTGGGGCCTTTCCTCGCACAAGATGACAGCTTGATAGGCACACTCCTCTGGGTGGTGATGCCCCACTATCATCTTGCAGATCTCACGCCGCGTCTGGTGTTCAAGATGGGGCCGTTGCCCACGGCCGACTTTTTCAGAACCGCTGGCGTGCTGGCCCTCGAGGGTGCGGTTTTCACCTTGCTCGGCCTATGCGCTTTCCGAACACGCTCCTGATCGGTCTTGCCGCCCTTGTGCTCTGGGGTGCCTCTCGCGTAGCGGCTCCTCCGACGCCGAAAACGCTGGAGGAGGTTCCTACGCTCGCCATTCCAGGCAGCGGCTTCGGAAGCTTGGCCGCACGCACCATGCGTCTCTCGCTCTATGCTTACTGGCACAGTGGTGAGGCCTATCAGGCGCCGCCCGCCACACCAACGCCCCCCCAGGCTCCGGCCGCAAACACCCCACCGCCACCACCACCACCGACACCGGGCGTTTTTTCCCGCCGTCGCCTTGGAGCTACGGCTCCTGCAGATCCCGCGGCGCAGCCCGCTCCCGCGGCGCAGCCCCCTCCCGATACTGCCCATGCCTCCGCCGCTCCAGAGCCGGCGTCTGACCTCAGCGCGAATGACCCACCGCTCGTCCGCGCCGCAAGCTGGCTCAGGAGCCTGGAAAAACGGCGAACCCAGAGGAAAGATCGAGCCCCCTTTTCGCCAGGCCACGCCCACTACCTCAACGCGGCGACCGGCTGGCGCCTGCGTCTCGCGTATAATCTGGATCCCGGCGATCCTGTTCTGTACGAAATCCTGCATCACCACATTCTCACCACATCACAAGACGTCGCCCAGGCACGCATGCGCTCGCAACTTGTGACTGAACAGGCGCTGGCACACGCTCACTCCAGCCAGGCGGGGATGTCAGATGCCCTCACCGGGCTCGGGGCAGCAATCAATGCTTTCAACGAAACGGTTCTCGCTGCGCAGCCAGGAAAACCCGAGCACGCCCAAATCCTGGCAAACTGGGAGGACATCACGCTATGCCAACGGAGCTTTCGCGAACGTCGGGCTGCTGCTGAGCAGGAGGGATGGTGGATGAACATTCCCATCCACCGTCGTGCAGAAATTGATGACTACGCCAAGTTCTTGGATCGACTCACCGGGCACCTTCAGGTGTATCTTGAAAGGAGCGGCATCGAGGTCAGCCACCGATAAGGTTGGTGCTGAACACTTGCTCGGAGATCATTCCTTCGCGGTACAACTGCATCATGGAGCTGTCCCAACGCAGGTTGCCCTTGTAGCGCAACGCGTCCGCCAGTGATGTGGCGTTGCCGTCATAAGCACGAATACCCGCACCGACGGTGTCACTGGTATTCTGCAGGTACTCGGTGACCAGAACGCGTCCCTGGAATCCTGTCAGCAGACCTTGGGAAAGGACAAATGTGAGCGTTTCACCAAGTCGATTCAACACACCGGGTTGCTGGTCCTTCGGGAAGAACTCCAGAATACGGTCAATGGTCTTCACGGCACCGCGAGTGTGCAGGGTCGAAAGCACAAAGTGACCTGTCTGGGCCGCTTCGATGCAGGTTTCCATCGTCTCCCGGTCTCGAATTTCCCCCAGCAGAATGATGTTGGGCGTCTTACGCAGCACTTCCTTGAGACCGGTTTGGTAAGAGAGCGTGTGCTTGCCGACTTCCTGCTGTGTCACCAGCGCCGGCGCCGGAATCATGAGGCCAGGATTATTGGGGTCCGCCATATCACGGTCGTAGCGGTATTCGATCGGGTCTTCAACCGTGACGATGTGCTTCTGGAAATGTCTCCGCACCCAGTCCAACAACGCAGCGAGGGTGGTGGATTTGCCGGAGCCAGTGGGACCGGTGATCAGACCCAAACCGAAGCGGCGCTGCACCAGCTCGCGCAAACTGTCGGAAATCATCGGCTCGATGCCAAGTGTCTCGAGCTGTGAAATCTTCCCACGCAGCCAGCGAGTGGTAAGCCCAAGGCCGGTTTCGCTGAGGTGCATCTGCACACGCATACGGACTGGCGCGCCCAACGCACCATTGTCGCAACTGAAGTCGATGACGCGCTTCGTGCGGATCTTTTCCCACATCTTCTCCACCGAACCGTGGCCGTCCGAATCTGACCAGAGTTCAACATTCTGATTCAGGAACAGGGCCTCTGCGATCTGCGAGACCGTTTCCGCCGGCATGATGCCGAACGATTCCGCAATCTCGATGCCTCTATTCGTATGCACATAGATCAGACTGTTCGTACGGATCTGCACGTCCGAGATCTCACGATCCGGATACGTGGCAGCGATCATGCCCAGAAAGTTATGTACAGGAGAGGAAGGGGCGGCGCTCATTCAGGGAATATAGCAGTAGGCACAATGGATTGGAACATCCTGATGACCCGAATCCTCAGTTCGCAATCTCTTCGATCGTCACCAACCAGTTCAACTGGGAAATGGGCGGAAGTTCCGCAGGGCTTTGCAACGGGGTCAGTTCCGCCTGGATTTGCCCTGTATGCACGATATCGTCCCCCCCGGACTTCAAATCCAGTGGTCGCCAGGCGGCCGTGCCACCTGACTGGAGGGAACCCATCTGACCCTTATGATCGAAGGGCCGGTTGAAGGCGGTGGTGCCAACCCGCAGCTCCGCCGCGAAGATCGACATGGGCGGATAGAATTCCGTCATGGAAGATGTGCTTGGATCCGAGGGAACGGGTATCTGCATGTCATTGAGATCGTCTCCAATATAAACACGGAAGGGGCCCACGATGGAGAGTCCTCTGGTGAAAGTGCGGAGATCTCTTCCCCTGCGGATGATGATACTCATATCATTGACACCGGGAGGTGATGACACAGGCAGCGTAGTCAGGGGATCGAATGTGGGGTCGACGGCGAAACGGACACTGTTGTTGGTCACCACCGTGTCCCCGCCCTTGCTGACCAACCATGCATTCAGCCGGCTGGGGTGGAAGGTGAGGCAGGAACGACCGGTATGGGAAAGTTCCGTCTGAAACGGAATGTCATCGCCGCCAGGCTGCGCAGCGTCCGGCCAGTTGACGTCTCTTTCCAGAACCACGGTCTGTTTTGTGCCCGCTGACGTCAGAAATTTCACACGGATGGCCCTCGGGGTCTGGTCTACGAGGCCCACCATTTTGATGGCTTCGACTTCCACCTTGCAATCAATGGCGCCCCCCTTGTATTGATCCCATTTCGTCGTCGTTCCTGCCGGCTTGTTCAGGAAGGCTGTACCGCTGGGAATCGGATAGAAGACCACGCGTCCCGAATTGGCTGAGAGTGCAATGGGCAGAATACTCGACTTCGCCGCCGCCTGCATCTGCTCACGCACACCCAAGGCATCGAAGTCTTGGGTAATGGTCGTGTTGTTCAGAGTGAGCGGTCCATCGATTTCAATGGACTGGCGGCCTGCCAACCGGTCCGCGCCATGAGCTCCATTCATTTTCAGGCTGTCCGCATAGACGCCACCCGTGATTGAGACATTCGCACCCCATGCACTGCCGTCATTATGCTTCCCAATTTCGGCAAAAGTCGCTGCTTCAATCGGAAGCTGGGAGGGAATTTCATACAAGGAAAGCACGTAGGTTTTGGTGAGTCCCGGGCCTGCGCCATACTTCACCTGGAAAGCCCACCAGTTTCGCTTGGCAACGAAGGGCTGCCCCGGTTCTGCATATCCAAATCTGATATTCGGATAGGGTATCTGGTTGTACTTGGGATAGTTCACCACATTGGCACCCAGGCCAGCTTGATTGATGTAGATCTTTTCACCACTCACGATGGGGCGGGTGACATCTGCCGTCTCCAATCCCGCCGGCGGTCTCAAAAAGGGAGGCATCTTCCCTGCAAGGGCACCTGTGAAATCGCTCTCATATACCGTGGTGCCCGGCGTGACCTGGCCGACATTGCCTTTGAGATCGGTGATCCAGCTTCGCACAGTAGCTACACTGTCCTCACCAACATCCGCCGTCCGGACTCCGCTCATGCCAATGGCATTTTGGGCGTCTTGCGTGAGCGATGTCGCAGCCGCGGCCCGCCCAATCGCATCGGTGAAGATAGCGTTCCAGTCATAGGTGTTTGACGCTGCATAGTCGTTTTTCAAGCACGCGACGACTTTCGAAGGGAAGGTGGCCACCAAGGCCCTCATGAGCGCTTCTTCACGCTGATGGTAGTCGATCTTAAGCTGACTCTTCGCCGCCTGATCTCGCTTGATGATGGTGCCCTTGTAGACCATCGCCAGGCTCATAAGCAGGAACAGGCCAAAAAACGTCACCATCGGCAGCGCGGCGAAGCCACGGCGACTTTGTCTTGCACGGGATGTGGGTCTCTTCATCGGCTTCCTCCGTAGTAAGTGATCTCCTCTTGATTTGGGCCGGTCAGTTGCACACCCAGCACGCCTGAACTGCAATCGAAGCTGGCTGCGGTCAACCCATCGCAAATGGTCCACGACTGCGTCACGCCATTGGGCGAACTGTAGCAACGCAGCGCCCGTTTCCCGGTTGCAGCCACCGTGTCCACGGTGATCCAGATTTCGGTAGTATTGCCACTCGCCGAGTCGTAGAAAAGTCGCACCGCCTGGCCTCCAGACAAGATGGGCGCCGCTCCTCCGATCGCCGAGTCTCTGTTGGCATAGACGAAGTAGTGATCAGCGGCCCCAAAGATGCGCCCCACCAGGTTGCCAATTTGGGGTGCTTCCGTCGTAAGGAAGGATTGCTTTTGGAGCCACCCGGTGAAAATGACGTGCTGTTGAAGCATGGCGAACATCACCATGCTCAGCGCCAGCGTCACGCTGATCCCCAGTGATGTCTCCAGCAAGGTGAAACCCCCACGGCGTGAGGACTTCTTCCAATGGGTCGAACGCATAACTTTCATTGGGAGCGCAGAGTAGAACTGGATTTGACGTACTGGCGATCACCGACCTGGTACTTGATCACCGAGTGCAATCTCCACATGGTGAGATTGACCTCGGGTTGTGACGTATCAGCCTGGTTCTCCCGGAAGCGAATCAAGCTCCCATTCACCGCCTGACCACCCATCGTCCTTCCGAGTTGTATCGTCACGGGAGCCGGCACTACCTCAGGCCACGGAGAGTTCGTCGCCGAGATCTGTGCAAAGGGAACGCGATTTGCCAGCGCAGTCTCGCGGGTCATGATCGAGTCTGTCAGGGTCTGCATCGTGGTCCAGTCGTTGCCGCCAATGGCGAGCATCGAGGCTTTCATCATGAGCAGTGACAACACGGTGGCAGCCCCCAAGGCAATGGAGGCCTCGACCAACACCGAACCGTGCCGGCTCAGGCGGCGGCGCTTGTGAAGGAGTGCGCGCAGGTTCATAGATGCAACATCAGGGAGTGGTGCTGGCCTATTCAGCCGTGCTCAGTTTTCCGCGGGAGGAAATCACGGCGTCCACTTCAAACGAAACCACCGCCAGGCGTTCCGGAGCGCGTCCAAAGAAGGGCGTCTCCGTGATGATTTCGATGGTGTAGATGCCGTCTTTCGGGGTGTAGGTGGAAAGATTCGACACACCCAAGGCGAGGGTCATCGGCACGGTAATGGGCTCGGCCCCGCTGGAGGGGTTGTAGTGGCTGCCCATCTTGTGCTCAGTCGTGGCCACTATCGTTCCCACAGTACCGAGAGCCGCAGGGCCAGGGTAGATTTGGGCGTAGGTGCGGGAGTCCGGATAGGCATCATTGTAATGGAAGATGACCAGCGGAATTTTATCGATGAAGACCTGATTCGAAGTGATACCCTCCACGGAAGCGCTGGCAACGGGCCAGACTTCGATTTTCGGTTGGGCAATGATGGTGTCCGGAATGCCGTCCGCAGCATACCGCACCATGGTGAACTTCATCTCGCCGCAGGCCTTGGTGGCCTGGGTTTCAGTGAGTTCATGGAAGAGAGATGACATATTGATCGTGCCATTCCCCACATTCTCACCCTGATGAATGACATACTCCGTTTTGTTGAGACCGGAATAAGTGGTCTTGTCGTAGTTGGTGCCGTGAGTGGTGAAGTACACGAACTTCTCCGCCTGATTCGAGCTTCCGGGAACAAGCCCTGACACCTCAATCCTCATGGAGTACGGACGGTCCGCCCGGGTGCGTTTCACATAGCGCCCACTGGCCACATCGCCACGTACGTAGGGGTCCTCGGTATCGATCGCAAAGGCGGCTGCTGGCGAATAGGCGCGAATAAGCTTTGTATCCAGCAGGTACACTTTCGTATCCCAAGCCGTACCCCGCGCATAGAGCTGAAAGGTGTTGCCCGCTTGCGAAATGGCCAGTGTCGGCACGAATGGCCCCCCGAGATTTGACGGCAGGGTGATGTCGTACATTTGGCCAGTGGTGACATCCGTTTCACGCACCCATGCTTGGGGCGATGACTGGGCTGCCAGTTCGACGCTTGACGCGACCAACAGCAGCAAAATGTTAAGCCTGAGGGAGTTCATGGTTTCTGAGGTGATGATTATTCCTTGGCGCCAGCGGATTTGTTGGTCTTGTCAGGTACAGCTTCCAATATGGTAATTGGCCCCCCCTTGAACACGGCGACCAGGACACGCGAGTCGTTGGCAAGTTGCTCCACGGTCGCTTTTGGCATCTCCGCCTCTCCTCTGGCCACCGCCATGGACACTTCCCAGCTTCCAACCCATTTCTTGTTCTTCTCAAGGAAGGAGGGCCAGAACAGAAAAGCACCCTCCGGCTTTTCAAGAATGTGTCCCCGGAGATTCGCCGGCAGACTCAACACCGCGCCGAGCGGTACCACCGTGTGATTCTCTCCATCAAAGAGAATGATGGAGTTTTTATAGAGCGAGGGGGTCAGGTCGACCTTGACCGTAGGAGCCGCCTCGAAGGAGTTCTTATAATCCGCCAAGCGTTTCCCTTTCTGCATCTCCCGCTGGACAGCGGCCTCTGTAGGAGCTTCACGAGCCGGGGGTGCTTGCGTTCTAGCTTGACCCGCAGGAGATTGCGAAAGGATGGATGTTGCTCCGAAAACGAAGCTTGCAGCCACCAGCAAGGTGGTTTGCCCTAACCCAATCCGCGATGTGGCGTGAGAGAGAATGGAGTACACAGAGTACTTTTAGCACTCATTATTTGTATATTCCATAATTACTGTTAATTTAAATATTTCACTTAGTCTTCGCCAGTAATTCACGCGCTAAACGCAGTTCATCTGAACTGTGGGTGCTCGTGCATTTTGCAGCGATTGCAGATCTGGCTCATCCCGAGCCCATTCTTGCACTTCGGGAACCCGCTCCAAGCTTGACAGCCATACTACAAGCGAGACGCGCGCCCAACCGCCCACAAAAAAGTGCGAGGTTCCTTCACCTCGCACCATTCGTTCACTGCCAATTGTTAGCGTCCTGTTTGGAAACGACTTAGCCAAGCTTGAGCTCCGGGCGCTTTTCGAGAGCCTCAGCGATGGAAGGCCATCCGTCCGGGCGTTGCTGCTGGAACATGTGCAGATACAAACAGACCTGTTCTCCGGAATTCTCCTTCAGCATGGCATCGATGCCAGCATCGACTTTCTTGGCCTCAAGGGTCTCCGGGAGATCGTCCACCTGCCCCTTGCCATCGTGCTTGACCTCAGCGGCATCCAAAAAGGCGGTGAGCATCGGGACCTTCGCCTTCAGCAACCAGAGCTGGAGCAATTGCTCAGTCACGCCGTCATAGGCCTTCTGCTTCATGTGCGCGAGGAGCCAGTCGATGCGCTCGCTCTTCGACTTGCTGTCAAAGTACTGGGGCCGCAGCTTCCGGCTCGCACCCACCTGATAGAGGGCCGTGCGAAATGCATCCTTGGTATCTGTCTGAATGTAGCCGAGGATCTCCTGCTGCAGCGCAGGACTGAGGGAAGCGATGAGCTGATGGGCTTTCATGCGGGGCGGAGTGCCTAACATCGCCGCCACTCAGGTGCAAATATTAAGTCATGATGCAGGCACACCTGCGGGCGAAGGATGCTGCACCAGTGTTTTGAATGCGCCCCCTGCACCTTCAGGATCCAGCACATACCCATCTGCAGCACTGCTACGCCCCCGCTCGGAGGCGTTACCGACATACCGGCGGATGAAGTCTGTCTGCGTCTCAAGCGCTTCCGTGGACCAACCCAGCTTCTCCCCCCAAAGCTGCAGGTCGGTGAAATTCACATCAGCCGTGATGTCCTGCTTCCCCATGCGCTGGCACACTTCCGCGCCACTGAGCCGCTGCTGGGCAAAGTACGCACGAAGAGTGCCCCCGGGCTGGCGGTGGTACACCGCGGGGAAGACATCGCCATAGTCGATGGTTAACATGGCTCCGCGGTCCCACAACAATCTCCAGCTCTCGAGCCACTCCTGGTAGGACCAGTGCACCTCAATCCGTTGCCCCTGGCGTGGGCCACCCCGGGGCCACCCTGCTCGTGACAAGGCCGATGCCTGGAGTTCAGCGCTGGCAGTCCCATCCGCCAGTTCGCCGGCCACGGGAGCTCCCAATTCCTCCTGCCAGTCCCCCTCTCCTCGCCGCATCCAGATTTCGCGCCACGCGACCGATGGCTCGTCCCACTGCAGCAGGGTCGCGGGAAATGCGTCCACGAGCTCGTTGTGAAACACAAAGGCCCTCCCCTCCGCGGCCTCCATGGCAGCGCTCATGGAGTCATGCCACGTGGCCGCGCGCGGGCCCAGTTTCACCCGCTGCTGTTCCCGCAGGACCGGGGACGTTTCCACCATGTGCCAGCGCAACCGCAGGCGCGTCCACCAGCCCAGGGATCGGCGCACGACATGGGACAGGACTCCACTTCCACCTCCGACCTCAATCACCGCATGCACGCCCGGCTGCGCTCGCAGCTGGGCTTTCAACCATCCCGCCACAGCCTCTGCCAGGAGAGTGCCTGCTGTTGCCGAGGTGGAGAAATCACCCCGCCTGCCGACCGTGCGCACATGCGTGGTATAATACCCTGTATCAGGGTCAAACAACGCCTGCCGCATCCATTCGCGGAATGGCATGGTCGTTTCCCCGGAATCCTGCATACACTACCAAAGCCCGCGAAGCGTCGCAGGCAAGGTTCAAGAACCAATCTGCACGATACTCGTGCCGGCGGACACTTTCGGTTAGCGAAGCTGCATGGGCTTGGATCCGTTCTGGCGGAACCATTCATCACGCTGGCGGCGCAGTTCTTCAAGGCGGGCGGCCACGAGGTCCTTGTCCTTGCCGGCCTGCTGCACAAAGTGATTGTTCGTGCCGTACATTTTCCAGGGACCGTCCGGCACTTCATGCACATCCACAAAGCGCCAGTCCACCTTGTGATTGGTGCTGAAGCCAAGATAGTCACGAACCGCGGGGGACACATCGAGTCCAGCTCCACCATTCTTGTAATTGGCCGGCTTCGCATCACCGAAGACGTAGTCCGCGTCATCAGTCAGGAAGGGACCACAGTCACTCCACTGTGCATAGCAGATGCGATCCTGGTAGCGGATGGCAATCCAGCGATCACGGCACACGGACTTGCCATGGCGCTCAAAGGTCTGTTTGAACCATGGGATCATGCGAGCCGCGTCGGGCTTCGTGGTCCTGTAGTCAAGGCAGTCGTTGTAGGGCAGCGCCACGTAGAACGGATTTTGCTTGGGCACGAAAGCGGCCGGGCGGTAGTCGGGAGCGCGCTTGTTGGGATCCGGATCGTCATAGCCACCAAAATTCGCCGTCCAAGCCGTGTCCCAAGAACTCTTGGTATTGGGCGTGGGATTGTTTTGCGTGGGAAGCTCGCCCACCCAGAATACCGTGGTCATGACATCCGTCTTCCACGGGTAGCGCGTGTAGGTGGCGCGAGGAAGTGTGGGAGCAAAGACGCGGGGAAGCGTCGACGAGGTGACCGAGGGCGCCGGAGTCGCAGGCTGCTGGCGGGAGGTCGAAAGCATTCCCATGGACGCTGTTTCACGGGAAATACCCACAGCCACAGGGGAAAGCGTTTGCGCAAATAGGCTGCCTCCAGCCATCAGAGACAGGACTGCAAGATGGCGGCAAAGAGTTGTCTTGCGAATCATGAGCAGATTTGGGGGCGCGCGCAGATGTGAAGAAAATTTACCACAAGCCGATCGCGCGTGGCAATCCGTCAGGCACTACTTTTTCAGAAATTTTCCAGAAAGTCGATTGGCGATAATTTATGAAATTATTCAGCAAGCCAAAGCAAATGCGTTTTTCTCAGCTTCCGAGTTCCTTGGCGCGCTGCAAAGCACGCAACAATCCGCGCGCCTTGTTCACGGTCTCATTGAATTCATAAGTCGGATCCGAATCCGCCACCACACCCGCGCCTGCCTGCACATACGCGTGCCCACCTTTCAGCACGCACGTGCGCAATGCGATGCAACTGTCGAGCGAACCATCGAACCCGAAGTAACCCACGGCGCCCGCATAAGCGCAGCGCTTGTTTTTCTCCAGCTCATTGATAATCTCCATGGCGCGCACCTTGGGTGAACCGCTCACCGTGCCGGCAGGGAAAGTGGCACGCATCACATCATAGGAGTTCCTATCAGGAGCCAGGGTGCCCTCGACGTTGGAGACAATGTGCATGACGTGCGAGTAGCGCTCGATGATCATCAATTCGTTCACACGCACGCTGCCGTGATTGGAGACACGGCCCACATCATTGCGCGCGAGATCCACGAGCATGATGTGTTCAGCACGTTCCTTGGGATCCTCCAGGAGTTCCTTTGCCAGCGCATCATCTTCCGCCGGCGTCTTCCCTCTCCACCGTGTGCCTGCGATGGGGCGAATTTCGATTTTTCCATCGAGACACTTTACATGCACTTCCGGCGAACTGCCCACCAGGGCAAAATCATCCGGGAAGTCCAGGCAGAACATGTACGGGGAAGGATTCACGTGCCGCAGCGCGCGGTACAGATCAATCGGAGTGCCCGTGTAGTCCGTTTCGAACCGCTGCGATGGCACAAACTGGAAGATGTCCCCCGCCTTGATGTATTCCTTTCCGGCGGTCACCATGGCCTCGTATTCCGCCTGGGTCGTATTGCCATGGATCTCAAGAGCTCCATTCGCCGCCTCAGGCGCAAACGCCTGCAACGCCTTCACCTGAATGGGCGCCTCAAGCTTGGCGATGATCTGCTGGATGCGTTTTCCAGCCCACTCGTATGCCACCTCAAGCGATGCATGATCCGGCACAAAGACATTCGCCACAATGGTGAGCTTGCGGTGCTTGTGGTCAAAGATGACCACCGTGTCCGCAATCATGAACACCATGTCCGGTACACCCAGCGAATCAGGAGGTGCAGCAGGCAGGGTGGGCTCAAAGAACCGCACCATGTCGTAGGACAAGTACCCCACGGCGCCACCATGAAACACGGGAAGCGGAGCCGGTGAGACCGGCTTGAAGGCGGCCATGATGTTCTCCAACTCCTTCATCGGATCCCCGGGAGCGGTGTAGTGGCGCTTTTTGCCCTGCTCCTCGATTTCAATTTCGCGACCGCGCGCCGTGAAGATGAGCCGCGGCTCGCTGCCCAGCAACGAGTAGCGGCCGGAATGCTGGGTCAGCTCTGCGGATTCCAGCAGGAACCCGTGCCTGCCATCATGGATCTGCCGGAAGGCAGAGAGCGGTGTCTCGTAGTCCGCAGCCAGCTCCACCCACACCGGCACAAGGTTGCCTTGTGTTGCACGGGAGGAGAAGGTCTTGAAGTCGGGCTGCAGGAAACGTTGGAACATGGGAGCGCGGAGTCTAGCGCATCCCGGCAAATTTGCACAAGAGAAGGGTAATCTCTCCTTCCCTGCTGCCCACTGACTAGTGCTTCTCCACCGCGGTGGCCACGTGGGCCTTGGCAGCGCCCTTGTCCCCAAGGGCCTTGCGGACGGAGTCCGGATAGACACCCATCACCACAATGCTGGCGGTGAAGAGTACCAGGAGCACCACAGAAGGCAGTCCAAGCTTGAGCTTCACCGGAGCGGCCTCGCCCTCCGTTTTGGAATATAGCGAAAGGATGACTCGGAAATAGTAATAGAAGCCCACCGCGGCGCCAATGACCGCAATGGCGAGATAGGGATAGAGCCCATCCAGCACCGTGGCGAAAATGACGAGGAACTTGCCCATGAATCCGGCGGTGAGTGGCAGGCCCGCCAGGGAAGCCAGCGCAAGGGTCACCGCCATTCCCAGCTTTGGATTGCTTAGCGCCAGACCACGCAGGCTGGCGATTTCTTCCCCGAGACCCTGGGCCCGCGCCACGCTCAGAAGGAGGAAGCAGATGAAGGTCATGGGAAGGTAGGTCGCCAGGTAGAAGGCGGCGATCTGTCCGGGAGTAAGTCCCGTGCCACCCGCAGGTGAACAACCCAGCACAATCAGAAGGTAACCGGCATGCGCGATGCTGGAGTAGGCAAGCAGGCGCTTGAAGTTCGTCTGCGCGATCGCCGCCAGGTTGCCGAGCAGGATGGTCGCACCACCCAACACGAGCAACACGTGCGAGATCGGCTGGGCTATGGCAGAACCTTCAGCGAGGAAAGTCTCCACCACACGGGTGAGCACTATGAATCCCGCCGCCTTGGAGCCCACCGAGAGAAATGCCGTCACCGGAGTGGGCGCACCTTGATAGACATCCGGCACCCAGATGTGGAAGGGCACGGCACCCACCTTGAATCCGAGCCCAGCAATCACCAGAGCGGCGGCGAACAGCAACGGAGCAGTGCTGCCCTCCCAATGCTTGAGAGATTTGGCGATGTCTTCGAGCGTCAAAGCGCCGGTCATGCCATACAACCAGGCAAGGCCGTAAATGAGAAGACCCGTGCTGAGAGCGCCCAGGATGAGGTATTTCACCCCGGCCTCCAGCGAAGCCGCGCTGCGTCGCATGTAGGCCACCAGCACGTAGAAGCTTACGGTCACAAGCTCCAGCGCGACGAAGATGGTGATCAGGTCCTTGGCCGAAGCCATGACCATCATGCCCACACAAACAAAGACGGGCAGGCTGAAGAATTCGCCAAGGCCCGCTTCCTTGTGCTTCTCGGGGTAGGTGGCCACGTACTGGTTCACCACCGGGGCGTATTCCAGCGAGAGCACAATCGTGGCAATGGTTGCCACCAAGGCGAGACCCTTATAGAAGAGCGCCAGTGCATCGACCGCGTAGAACTCCTCCATGCCCGGGGCCTGGCCGCTCGCCCCACCAAACACGAGGATGAGCAGCGCCAGGGTGAGACCTCCAATGGCTCCATAGGCAAGCGTCTTGCGCGGCACACGGGTGAACGACTCCACCAGCAGCAGCACAAGGCCGAGCACACCAAGAGCAAGTTCCAGAGAGAGCGGAGACATCAGAGTTATTTCGCAGCAAAGAGAGTCCCAAGCGAGGCATCGATCACCTGCAGGAGCGACGCCGGATAGACGCCAACAATGAGCAGAGCCGCGACCAGCAGAATCATTGGCACACGCAAGCCGTAGCCCGGATCACTGACATAGAGTCCCGAAGCCGCCTGACCGAAGAAGAGTTTCCGATAGGCCCGCAGCATGTACACGGCACTGATCACCACGCCCCAGAGGGAAAGAATGGTGGCCACCTGCAGAAACGTGAAGCCCTCGGAAGGACGGAAGTTCACAAACGTGGAGAAGAAGATCATCACCTCGCCCGAGAAATTTGCCAGACCAGGCAGGCCAATGGAGGCGAAGGCAGCAATGCCGAATACCAGGCTGAGGAACGGAGCGTTCTTCGCCAGGCCACCGAGCTTGGAGAATTCAAGCGTCCCGAGCTGGTTGCGGAGTCGGCCGCAGATCATGAAAAGCAGCGCCACGGAGATGCCATGGCCGAACATGAGGAGCACAGCGCCATTCGTGCCGATGGCATTGCCAGCAGCGATGCCGAGGAAGATGTAGCCCATGTGCATCACGCTCGAGTTCGCGAGCATGGTGTCCAGGCGTGTCTGGTAGAGCGTGACAAAGCCGATGACGAGGATGTTCCCCAGCAGCATGTAGAGCAGTGCATCCTGCACCCACGGAGTCTTCGCCGCGTCCGGGAGCAGCGGCAGCGCAATGCGGATGAGACCGTACAGGCCGAACTTCTTCAGCACACCCGAGTGCAGCATGGCGACCGGAGTGGGAGCCGCAGCGTAGGCAGGAGCCGCCCAGCTATGGAAGGGAAACAGGCTCACCAGCGTGCCGAAACCCACCAGCAGTACAAAGAAATTGGCGGGCGCATATTGAGCATAGGGCGCATCTGCCTTCAGCGGGTGCTGCATGAGGGTCAGCAGATCAAAGGTCAACTCTCCGCCAGGAGGACGGCAGTACCACACCACACCCAAAAGACCAGCCAGCAGCACGAGACTGCCCACACCGAGATAGATCGTGATGCGCCACGCAGCCTGGCGCTTCTCGCCATGACCATACAGGGCGATCATCAGGAAGGTCGGAATCAGCGCCAGCTCGTGGAACGCATACAGGAAGAAAACGTCCGTGCAGAGGAAGGCACCCAGTGCGCCGCAGGAGATGAGCAGCGAGGCTCCGTAATGCAGGCGCTCCTTGCTCGTGGTGGCCCATACCGCCGCAAGTGTCACCAGCACCGTGAGCAGGGCAAGCGTGAGGCTCACACCATCTGCACCGACGGCAAACGCAATCTTCGGCGAGGAAAGCACCTCATGCGAATTCTTGTACGCCATGAAGCCCTCAACGGACTTGTCACCGCGGTACTGGACGAACAATCCCGCCACCAGCAACAGATTCACCACCGAAGCACCCAGTGCCGTCGCGCGACCAGGCGCACCCAGCCAGATGGCAATGGCGGCCAGCAGCGGAAGCAGGATGATGATTTCGAGAGGACTCACGGGTCAGAAGTGGGATGCTTAATTCTTGGATGAGGCGTACACCGCCAGATACACCGCGATGACGATGCCAAGACCGAGAACAAAGGTGTAGGCCTGCAGGCCACCGCTCTGGATGCGGCGCAGCACGTTGCCGGACGACTTTGCCAGTGCGGCTGGCAGGCGGACCGTGAGCCCGTCCACCACGATGCTCTCAATGCCATTGATGATCCACGCCAGGCGATCCTGGCCATACTTCACCAGACCGGCGTAAAACTCATCCCAGTAGAACTTGTTGGCGAAAATCGGGATGTTGAGGGGATCCTTGTCCTTGCCCTTGTAGATTTTCACCGCAACCAGGTAGCCCGCAATCAACACCGCCACGGAGAGGATCAGCACCACGTTGTTGTGATGTTCTTCAGGAACCATCGCACTCAGCGTACCGGCGATCCAGGTGGAAATCAGCGAGGGGATGGCCAGAATCGCCAGGGGAAGAATCATCACGAGCGGCGACTCATGCGCATGGTCGGCGTGTTTGGTCCGGCTCTTGCCCAAGAAGACCACGACCACCAGTCTCGTCATGTAGAAAGCGGTCAAGAACGCAGTGGCAACCCCCATGATGAAGAGCAGCAGATTCCCATGGCCCTCGTGCGGATACGCGGCAATGAGAATGCCTTCCTTGCTCCAGAAACCACTGGTGATGTACGGCACCCCCATGAGCGCAGCCGTGCCGATGACAAAGGTGTAGAAGGTCACGGGCATTTTCTTGGCCAGCCCGCCCATCTTCCAGATGTCCTGCTCATGGTGGCAGGAGTGAATGACCGCACCTGCGCCAAGGAACAACAGCGCCTTGAAGAAGGCGTGCGTGTACAGGTGGAACATGCCCTCATTGGGAGCCATGAGGCCGACGGCCATCACCATGTAGCCCAGCTGCGAAAGCGTGGAGTACGCCAGCACCTTCTTGATGTCGTTCTGCTGGGTCGCCATCAGGGCGGCCATCAAGGCAGTGATGCCGCCGATATAAGAGATGACTTCCAGGGCCACCGGGCTGGCATAGAGGAGGAAATACACACGCACCAGCATGTACACCCCGGCTGCCACCATGGTGGCAGCGTGAATGAGGGCCGACACAGGGGTGGGACCTTCCATCGCGTCCGGAAGCCACACGTGCAGAGGCGCCTGTGCGCTCTTGCCCACTGCGCCGAGGAAAAGACCGAGGCAGGCGATGGTGAACAGCTCAGGCTGGTGCTTTACAAAATCCTTCAAAAGACTGCCGGACGATGCCATGGCATCCTTCATCTCCGAGAAACTCAGCACGCCTTCCGTCAGGTTCCCCGTGGCTCCGAACAGGATGAGAATGCCTGCCATGAAGCCGAAGTCGCCCACACGGTTCGTGATGAAGGCCTTCTTTGCGGCATCACTCGCTTCAGGCTTGGTAAACCAGTGACCGATGAGCAGGTAGGAACTCACCCCCACCAATTCCCAGAAAAGGAACATCATCACCAGATTGTCCGCCAGCACGATGCCATTCATCGAGAACATGAAGAGCGAGAGCGCCGCGAAATAGCGCGCCTTCGCAGCATCATCCTTCATGTAGCTAGTGGAATAGATGTGCACCAGCATGCCAATGAAGGTCACGATGAAGAGCATGCCCTTGCTCTGCTGGTCGACGATGAAACTGATGTTCGCCTTGAAATCACCCACCTGCAGGAAGGGGTACATCAGGAGGCGATCCTGATCCTTCGCGCCGAGAAAGACGAGCGCGCACAGGAACATGATGACAGCCACGCCCGTGGAGATGAGGTGAGCGGTATTCTTCAGCACCCCGTGCAACAGGGTGATGACCACCGCTGATGCCAGCGGCAGCAGCAGCACCATGCCTGTAAGGGTTTCGGGAGAGAAATTCATCAGATCGTCGGAGTTGTCAGCCCTTCATCTTCTCCACGGCGCCCACATCGACGCTCTGCTTCGCGCGGAAGAGCGCCACAATGATGGCGAGACCCACGGCCACCTCGGCGGCAGCCACGGTGATGGTGAAGAACACCAGCGCCTGGGCATTGTAATCGGGAAGTCCCTCCACGAGACGGAAACGGGAAAAGGCCACCAGCGTGAGATTCGCGGCGCTCAACATCATCTCCAGGCACATGTAGATGGTGAGGATGTTCCGCCGCACGACCACGCCCACCAGCCCGATCGCAAAGAGCAGGCCGCTGACCATGAGGTAATGACTGAGGGTAACCATCGCAGGACTGGGACTAATTCACTTCACGCTTGCTGAGGATGACCACGCCCACGGTGCCGACCAGAAGGAGCACACCCACGAGCTGAATCTGAAAGGGGTAACGCTGGAAGAGGGCCTGGCCCACCAGCTTGGCGTCAGGGAGGGACTCACGCTCGAGATCCTTCTTGATGCCTGGCAGCTTCTGCGCCGCCGTGGCGCGCTCAAACTGCACCGGCACATCGGACAGTTTCGTCTTACCCTTGTCGAAATTCGCCAGGATGCTCCCAAGCTGGGCCACGAAAATGATGGCAAGCAGTGCGCCGCCCACCACCGGGAGTGCATTCACCTTCTTCAGCGCCTCTGCCTTGATATCCAGAAGCATGATGATGAAAAGGAACAGCACCATCACCGCGCCGGCGTACACAAGGATCTGGATGATGCCGATGAAGTAGGCGTCCAGACTCACGAAGAGCGCAGCCAGACCCACGAAGCTCATCACCAGGGAGAGCGCGCTGGCCACCGGATTGCGCAGCACCACGACCATCAGGCCGAAGACCAGCGTCATCGCAGCAAAGAAATAAAACAAGAAGGACGGCATGACGGCTTACTTCAGATCGTTCCACTTGTTCACCAGGCCCTCACGCACGCCGCCAATCTCATAAAGCTTCTTCTTGTCGTGCACCATCTCTGCACGGCTCAGGCCGGTGATGGCGTAGTCCTTGCGAAGGAAGATGGCCTGCTCAGGGCAGACCTCCTCGCACATGCCGCAGTAGATGCAGCGGATCATGTCGATCTTGAACTCCTGGGGGCGCTTCTCCACCTTGGCCCACTTGTCTTCGCTGGGGATTTCCTCAGGCGTGATGGTGATGGCGCGGGGCGGGCAGATGAATTCGCAGAGCTGGCAGCTCACGCAGCGCTCGCGGCCGTGCTCGTCCGTCACCAGGGTGGGCGCACCACGGTAGTGATCGGGCAGGTTCGCATCCCACTTCTCCTCGGGATACTGCATGGTCACCTTCTTGCGACCACGCACGATGGCAATGGCGTGGCCGAGGGTGATGCGCAGGCCCTTCAGGAACGTGGAGATAAACCAGCGCTCATGCCATTTCAGTTTGGGACGTTTACAGACAATCGTGGCCATAATCGCGGGTCGATCAGATGCGGAACCACAGCATGAGCACGGCGGTCAGGAACACATTCGCCAGTGCGAGTTCAAAGAATACCAGCCAGCCCAGCTTCATGAGCTGGTCATAGCGGAAGCGCGGCAGTGTCCACCGCACCCAGATGAAGAAGATGATGAAGCCCACCACCTTGATGAGGAAGCTGCCGATGTGCAGCAGACCCAGCCACCAGGGAGTCGCACCCTCATGGTAGGTGAGCTGAATGCCGGTCCACTGCTCAATCAGTCCACCAAAGGGGATGCTCCAGCCGCCGAGGAAGAGGGTGACCGCCAGACCGGAACCGATGATCATCGCGGCGTACTCTCCCATGAAGAACAGGGCGAACTTCATCGAGCTGTACTCGGTGTGGTACCCGGCCACGAGTTCCGTTTCGCACTCGGGAAGGTCGAAGGGCGCACGGTTCGTCTCGGCAAACATCGAAATCACGAAGATGACGAAGGAAATGGCGATCGGAATGAGCAGGACGAAGCGGCCGAAGCTGAGACCTTCACCCCAGAAAGGCAGGAGCAGCCAGCCGTTCTTGTCCTGATAGCGGGCGATTTCGGAGAGGTTCAGATCACCAAGAATCATCAGCACCGGGACGATGGAGAGGCCCAAGGCGATTTCGTAGGAAATCATCTGGGAGGAGCTGCGCACACCGCCGAGGAAGGGGTACTTTGAGTTCGACGACCAGCCCGCCAGCACGATGCCGTACACGCCGAGCGAGGCGATGGCGAAGGTGAAGAGCGGTCCGATGTTGAGGTCCGCAATGACCAGCGCCACCGGCTGATGCACCCAAGCACCTTCCACGCCGAACTTCGTGAGCCAGCTCAGATCCAGCTCGCTTCCGAAGGGAATGACCACCGCCGTGAGCAAGGCCGGCACCATGACCAGCGTGGGAGCCAGCCAGTAGTAGAATTTCTTCACATGGGAGGGCGTGAAGTCCTCCTTCAACAGGAACTTGAGGCCGTCTGCCAGGGGCTGAATGAGACCAGCCAGGGGGATATCTTTCTTCCCTCCGAAAAGGGTGAGCGGAATGCCAGTGCGGTTCGGGCCGACGCGATCCTGGATGATGGCACTCACGCGGCGCTCGGCATACACCGAGTAGGCCACCATGGGCAAAATGACCAGGAAGCTGAAGAACACGATCTTCACCGCCGAAGCGATGAGATAGGCGAGATTGATGCTGTCTAGAAAGCTACCCATGAGCCAACCGCGAACCCGCGGGACGTAGAGACCGATCTCACTACCGGAGGCGGGGCGGGGCGGCAAATTGAATTTGTGAAAAATTTCACAAGCCGGATTTCCGCTTGCCCGTCCCCGCGCTCAGACCACCCTCCCAAGGGCTGCAATTCTGAACAGAGTTTCTCTTGCCGACCACCGAACTTTTCGATAAAACGCAAACCCATGAAGAAAACTCTGGTTTGCTGGGCAGCTATTTCCCTCACCCTGACCGCCGTGGCTGGCGCACGGACCTTCACCGACAAGAATGGCCGCACCATGGAGGCGGAAATCGTGGCGAAACAGGGCGACCAAGTGCGCATCAAGCGTGCGGATGGCCAGCAGTTCACCGTGCCCGCCACCGCCTTCTCTCCGGAGGACCAAGAATACATCAAGACCTGGCAGACTCCCGCGACCGCATCGCTCACGCCCAGAACTCCCGCGAAACCCGGCGCTCCAGCCACGCCCGCAGCCGCACCCTCGGGTCCTGCCGACCCCCGCGTGAAGCCCGGGGCCGTGGTCGCCCTTGAGTTCCCCAGCCTGCCAAAGGACCACAACGGCAACACCGCCACCTGCAACGTACGCATTCCCGAGGACTACGACCCCACGAAGCCGGTGCCACTGCTGGTGTGGATTGCAGGCGGCAAGGGCGGCAACACCCCCAACGGCGGATTCTCGCTCGTGGACAAGGGGCACTACGCCATCGCCGCCCTCCCCTACCCTTCCACGGCCCCGACACCCGCCGATGCCCTCGACAACCCCAAGGACTTCGATGTCATCATCGACTATCACAAGGCCATGCTCGCCGATCTGGTGAAGCTGCTGCCCAACCTCGACCCAAAAATCCGCCTCGTGGCGGGGTTCAGCAACGGAGCCCACACTATCGGCACCAACATTTCGCGCGGTGAGGGCTATTTTATCGATCTCTTTAATGCCTTCATCATCATCGAAGGCGGCGGCAACAAGGTCGATGCGAAGAAAAAGCTCCGCGACAAATTCGCCTACCTCGCCTGGGGCAACGACCTCGCCAACAAAGGCGGCAAAAACTACATGGCCAGCTATGTCTGCAAGACCGTGAAGGACGCTCGCTTGCAGGTCACTGACCACGAAATGGATGGCGTGGGCCACGCCTTCCCGGACTCCGAGAAGGTGCTGGTGAAGGATTGGATTGAGAAGACCGTGGTGCCAGGGTTGGCGGCAGGGCCGAAGAAACCCTGACCGTAGGGATTTCAGCGGGGGGCGCTCCGAGCAGAGCGGACTTTGTCGCAAATGAAGCCAGGTTACCTCGCGGCATGCGCAGCGGATTGATCTTGTTTTGGGGTCATGCGAGTCACAGGCCTTCTTAAAAACCGTCAGGTCTGACCCCGAGCCCGTACGTTGTTCCACGCCACCCCTGCACCTTCAGCACCTTTCGGCCGCCCCTCTCAATCGGTCTGACCTGAAGGGATCACCGCTTGATTACCACCTTCGCCGCCTTCTCCACCGCAGCGATCGTCCGTTCAAAGGGGGTGGAGCATCCTCGCTGCGTGCAGGCGTCCTGCATCAGGTCACTGAGGTTGCCTCCGCCCGCAGGGGGATTCGGATCGGCGCCTGCAGCCACGAGCATCTCGATGACGTTCGCGTTGCCGCCCGGATTCCGCGTGAAGACGGCGGTGGTCACTAAAACCAGCTGCGGTGGTCCTGGCGGATTGTCCGAGGCGGCGAATGCTCCTGCCTCCAGCAACAGCTTCACGCATTTCTCGAAGTCCGGCGCGGGTCGCTGGTTGTCGTAGGGATGCGAATTCCACACCGCATTCCACAGCGGTTGCTTCAGGTCGCTTATGTCATCCCGTTTGCCACGATGAGCGAGGAGTTCGGCGAGCGCCTCGTGGTGCCCCTCGGAGGCGGCCGCATCGAAGGCATTCTCCTCGGGGCTCGGCGCGAGCGGCACGCCTTTCCTGAGCGCCACGCGTACGGCATCCAGCTCACCCAGGCGGGCCGCTGACGGCAACGCGGCCTTCCAGAACTCCGGCTTCTCGGCAAAGGAGGGCGCTGCCTGCAAAAGCTCCCGCACCTTCGCACCGTCTTTCATCGCGAGGTGGAACGCGAGGTCGGAGACGCCCTTCGCGCCTGCCTCCCGCAGAATCTTCGCCACGTCTGCGTGACGGTTCATGATGGCGATCTGGAGCAGACCGCCCGGCCTCTCGCCTGCGTTGGGGTCAGCCCCGTGCTTGAGCAGGATCTTCGCCGTTTTGAGAGAGCCGAAGATCGCACACTCCTCCAGCGGCAGTATCTGGAAGTCGGCCGACGGGCCCCATTGCCCTTTCTCATTCGCCTTCGCGCCATGCTTCAGCAACACTTCCGCCACCTCGGCCTGATCTCTGTGTGCCGCTGCGACCAGGGCTCTCTGGGCCGCGGCGGGATCCATCTTGCCGCGCGCCTCGATCACCGCCTCCATCGCACCAGCGGAAGCATTCCCGTAGACCATGTCGCTGAAGAGAGCGTCGCCACCCTCCACCTTCGCGCCTGCAGCGATCAGCTTGCGGGCGATCTCCGCGTTCCGCGCGCCAGAGAGGGGTGTCCGGCCAAACGTGTCCACATGGTTGGGATCCACGCCGGCGGCGAGCAGCAGTTCGACCGTGCGCGCGTCTCCCGCGTCAAAGAGCGGTGTCTGGCCAAACTCGTCCACACAGTTGGGATCCACGCCGGCGGCGAGCAGCAGTTCGACCGTGCGCGCGCCTCCCGCGTCAAAGAGGAGGTTCCGTTTGTTGTCGCCGCTCATCTTCGGATCGAGCCCTTGCTTCAGCATCCACTCGACCATGTCCGCCCCACCGTAGCGGGCGATATAGGTGAGAATGCTCACATTGCGCCCGAAGAGCCTGGCATGCACGTTCGCCCCGCGCGCCTTCAGCAGTTCTGCGATGGCTACGGACTTGGTGAGGCAGAGCGGTGTGTAGTCCCAGCCGGGATGCTTCGGCTGATCCACGGCAGCCCCACGATCAAGCAGCAGCCGCACCGCTTCGATCTGGCTCTTGACCGCAGCTTGGGTCAGTGGCGTGTGCCGGCTCGTGGCCACGCAGTTCACGTTCACACCGGCATCGAGCAGCCGCCGGATGGTCGCCACATCACCCTTGCCTGCGGCCGCAACGAGTTCGTCCTGATCGGCCCGTTGCCGCCGCGTCTCGGTGGCCCGCCGCATGACCCACTCCGCCATCTCCGCGTCACCGGCATCGCGCCGGCCTTCCAGGCGGGCGGGATCGAGCCAGCTTGCGAGCATGGCATCGATCATCTCCTTGCGTCCGCCTCGGACCGCCTCCGTGAGCAGCGCGTCGTCCGGCTGCCAGTCCTTGCACAGGAGTGTCTTGCGCAGTTCACCCAGCAGGACCGTGAAGGCCGGCAGTTCGCCGTCGCGCACCAGTCCGTCGAGTAGTCCCTTGGCACTGGTGTCATCGAACGAGCGCTTTTCCAATGACTTCGTGATGAGCCGGGAGACCTCCGCGGCATCCCCCGCGCGTGCCGCCGCGAGGAGGGAGGCCTCGATCTTCGTGGGTTCCGGACTCGCAGCCAGTCCGGCTGCCACGGAAAAAAACAGCAGAACGGCGGGAAGGACAGTGCGTGTCTTCATGGCGATTACGCGGAGGGTACCAGATCCCAAAAATGATAGCACCAAGAAAAAAACGTCCCAGCACTTCCCAGCATCCCGCATCTCATCCACTCGCCAGGACCAAGGAGCGGACTATGGCTTCTCTTTGTGTAGTTCTCCGAGCATCTCGATCAGGGCGTCCACCATCTTCACCGAGGCGTCGATCTGTACCTTGTTGACGCCGATCCATGTCTCGTAGCCGCCGAGCTTGTGCTGAGCGGGTGTCGGCAGGTAGCCATGCGAGCCGTTGGCGATGGAAATGTTCATCAGAGGACGGATCGGACTGCGCTGCTTCAGCTCCAGGCCGATCTCAGCAAACACCTCGAAAGGCATCGCTGCGACGGCCAGGTCGCCGATACGGTGCGTCTGCACGATGAC